>SVMP01000196.1 GCA_015067385.1 Oscillospiraceae bacterium
TTATATTTCATTAAGCATAAGTAAACCTTTCGTTTTCTGTGTTTTGAAGATCTTCGATAGAACTATTATAACAAAAAACTGCGTTGCAGTCAAGCAACGGATATTAACAAACTAAAAAACAGCGTAGTTTTTATACTGCGCTGTTTTTTTACATTTATTTAATGGCAAAACGTTCACTGTAATTGTGGAACTTATGTTCAAAATCAGCATTACCACGGTGTTTAACTGCGTCAAGATATTCATGTGTGTCATAAGTACCGTGATATGATTCGATAACCGTAACCGCAATGTTAGAACAATGGTCAGATACTCTGCCGTAACTCGTTACCAAGTCATTAAGAACGAAGCCATGGTTAATTGTACACGTACCATTCTTGAGACGACTGATATGATTCTTTTTCATTACGATCTTGATCTCGTCAATGACCTGTTCAAGAGGTTCAACGGAAGTTGCCAGTTCAACATCATTATTACAGAAGGAACGAACTGTTAAAGAGATGATCTCACGAATAGCTGCGGATACATTTTCAACTTCTCTGCGTGCTTCATCCGAAAATACGATCTTCTTTTCAAAAATCTCTTTAGAAACTCCGACAAGATTTACCGCATGGTCGGCAATTCGTTCAAAGTCATCGATCGTATGAAGTATCTTTGTAACACTCTTTGTATCTTCGTCCGAAAGACTGATTTTTGAAAGCTTCATCATATATGTACCGAGCTGGTCTTCATATTTATCAATATAATTTTCCATCTCAAGAATTTCTTCGGCTTTCTTCTCATCATAACTAAAAATGAGATCAATTGATTCAAGGAAAGCTTTTGTTGAAAGATTACACATATCAATAACAGTGTCCAAGGATTTCTCAACCGCAACAGAAGGAACGGCAAGAAGTCTGTCGTCGAGCATAATAGAGGGCTTTTCTTTCTTTTCGCCTTCGGGGATGATCTTATTTGCAAGCTTTTCAAGATGTTTTGCAAAGGGAAGAAGGATAAATGTGGTTGCAATGTTAAAAATACTGTGAACAACAGCAATCATAAAAGGAGTTATCTCAATATCAAAGAAAGCAAAATTAAATATCAGGTCTAAAACACAGAAAGGAATAAGAAAAATAAGCGTACCGAATATATTAAATGCGAGATGAACTACGGCAACCTTTTTAGCGTTACGGCTAACACCTATACTGGAAATTACAGCCGTAACACAAGTACCGATATTCTGACCCATAATAATGGGAACAGCCATACCGTATGTTACACCGCCTGCCATAGAAAATGCCTGCAAAATCGCAACAGAAGCTGCCGAGCTTTGAATAATACCTGTAAATGCAGCACCAACAAGAACCGAAAGAATAGGATTTGTAAACATCATGAGGATCTGTCTGAATTCTGGCATTGAAGAAAGCGGTTTCATTGCATCCGACATCATTGTCATACCGAACATTAAAATTGCAAAACCGAGAAGTACATGTCCTGCACTTTTTGTTTTTTGATTTTTGCTTATCATCGTAAGAAGTATGCCGATAAATGCAAATAACGGTGAGAAATTGGCAGGTTTTAAAATATCTATCCACCAAACACCGCCGTCAAGCCCTGCAAGGCTAAGGATCCATGCCGTAAGTGTTGTACCGATATTTGAACCCATCAAAACTCCGATCGTCTGACCGAATTCAAGAATGCCGGAGTTTACAAGACCTACAAGCATAACAGTAACAGCAGACGAAGACTGAACAGCTATTGTTAAACCTGCACCGAAAACCATTGCAAGAAAACGGTTTTTGGTAACGGTTTTAAGATTTTTATTCAACGCACCGTTGGATGATTTTTCAAGACCGTCGGACATTACGTTCATACCGTAAAGAAACAGCGCAAGCCCGCCAAGAAGTGATATTACTGAAAAAATATCCATATCGTGTTCTCCTTTTTATGAAAATATTTTCTCTTAAATTTCCTCTAATAATTATAACACAAAAAATGACAAAAATCAACAGGTTTCATTAAATTAATAGATTATTTTTTTAGGTGAACAAGAGACAAACCCAAAATCGATATAAAAAAACGGAGAATACGAGATTCTCCGTTTTTTTGTTAAATTTAAGCGTTAATTACGCCCACCACATTTCGCCTTTATCTTCGAAAGTCATGGATTCTTTGAGAACATCGATAGCTTTGCTGAGGCCTTCGGATGCAGACATGAGGCTGTCTTCATGTTCGATAGACATAACAAAGTCGTAATCAATAGTTCTGAGTGCGCTTACGATATCTTTCCAATAAGCTGTAGAGTTTCCGTAACCAACAGAACGGAATACCCAAGGACGTTCAGCAACCTGGCCGTAATGTCTTGTAGAAAGAACACCGTTTTTCGCAGTATTATATTTATCGATCTTAGTATCTTTAGCATGGAAGTGGAAGATGCAGTCTTTGAGTTCCATGATAGCCGCAACGGGATCCATACCCTGCCATACGAGGTGAGAGGGGTCGAAGTTTGCACCGATCTCAGGACCTACAGCTTCTCTGAGACGAAGAAGAGTTTCGGGATTGTAAACACAGAAACCGGGATGCATTTCAAAGCAGATCATTTCTACGCCGTATTCTTTAGCAAAAGCAACGGCTTTCTTCCAATAAGGAATAAGAACTTCATTCCACTGATAATCAACGATCTTAAGGAAATCATCGGGCCAGGGACAAGTTACCCAGTTAGGAGTTTTATCTTCAGCAGATCCGCCGGGACAACCGGAGAAAGTAATTATACGTTTAACACCCATTTTCTGAGCGAGGCGGCAAGCGTTTTCGAAATCTTCGTTGAACGCATCAGCGACCGCTTTGTCGGGATGAACAGGGTTACCGTGGCAGGAAAGAGCGGAAACAGTGAAATCATACTTTTTAATTTCAGCCATAAGAGCTTCTAATTTTGCGGGATCTTCAAGAAGTTCTTTGGAGTTACAGTGAGCGTTTCCGGGATAACCGCCGCAACCGAGTTCGATAGCCTGAACGCCTTTAGAAGCAAGATATTTAAAAGCGTCGGCGTAGTTCATATTAGCAAGAAGAACAGTAAAAACACCAAGTTTCATAAAATTCTATCCTTTCAAAAAATCAAATAATTTTTAATCGTGAGCTTTATAAGTTCCGTGCATGGACACCATAGCTTCGATAATAGATACAACATTCTTTTCGTAAAGTTCGTTTAAAGAAGTTTCTTTTTTCGAAATATATTCGATAGCAGAACCACTGCTGAGATAGTCGATAAGCTCATGTGCGTTGAACCAATGAAAATAGTTATAAATACAGTTATCGTACATCTTGAAGAATACATCCGCATCTCTTTCATCAAAGAAATAGTTATGTGACATATATTCCTGAACAGCCTCTCTGGTTTCAAAACCTTCAAGGGGTTCATACAAAGCATTGAGTATTATAGCTGTATAAGTTGGTTCCGGAGTTGTTACCGGAATTGCAACAGCAGAG
>SVMP01000197.1 GCA_015067385.1 Oscillospiraceae bacterium
ATCCTTCAAACGGTTCATAGATCTTGTCAAGAACAAGAGCAGAGATTTCGGGATCTTTTGCTGTTATGGGAATACACATAGAGAAGTCTGCAGAGGAATACTGCATCTTGTAGTCATTCTGACCTTCTGCGTTGGGACCAACGGGGAGGGGGAGAATACCGAAGTTTTCCATCTGATATGCGATAGATGTAGAGGTTGAAAGAACTTGATATGCAGCTGTCATTGTCATTACGGAGTTTCCTGCAATGAAGCTTTCAACGCTGGTGTTTGCACTGTCGATGGTTGATGCGGTAGCACCGTAGAACCATTCCCAAGCCTGATTATATGCTTCAACAGCAGGTGTTGAGAAATAACCGAGTTCAAAACTGTTATCGTCTTCAATGGTTATGAAGTCGATACCGTTACACATTGCGAGACCTCTGGAGAATCCGCCGAAGCCGCCGGAGAAAGCGTAAACGTAATCATTGGAGATACCACTGGTATGAGCGTATGTGTTGAGACAGTTTGTGAATGTATCCCAGTTCCATTCGCCGTTTTCAAAATAGTCTCTCGGGTCGGTTGCGTTAAGGCTTATAACATAGTCTTCGTTAACAGCAATAACCATATCTATGGAGTTTGAAACTCTCATGGGATGCGCTGCGGGAAGAACGCCGTAGATACCACCGTCAAACATTGTGGATACGAGCATCTGTTTGTTGCCCCATTTGGATTCATCAAATACATCGATGTTTTCAAGTGAGGTAAGGTCAACAAATGCATTTGCTTTCATGTAGTTTACAAGGAAATAAGATTCTTCCTGAATAAAGTCAAAAATGTACTGACCGCCTACAGCACTGTTGAATGCAACTTCGCCTGCTCTGGGAACAGCAACGAATTCAATAGTACAGTTGTATTTGTCTTCAATGTCTTTAAGACGCTGAGCGGCAAGGTCGCCAAGTTCTGTGTTGGTAATGTAGGTAAGGACAGAATCTGCGCCTTCGAAGAAGTAGTCCTGAACCATACCCATTTTAAGAACCTGTCCGTTGAGATCGATACTGTCTTCTTTTACGGTTGAATCGTATTCAGGAACGATCTCAGGTTCTGCTGATGCGCATGAAATGCATGTGAAGAGCATTACTGCGCAGAGAATTGCTGATAAGATTTTACGCATTTTTTAACTCCTTAAAATAATTTATCAATATTATACATCAACATACTTTTAAAATCAATACATTTCAATAAAATGTCGGTTTTTTCATGAAAATTGACTTTCTGTTCAGCGTAATACTCATAACACCAAATCACTTATAAAACAAAGAAAGAGAAGACTCGTTAACATACGAATCTTCTCTTTTGTGTTAGTGTTCAATATATAAATGCGATGCCGATTTACAACAAGAACTGAAAGAATTTTCAATTCTCAGTTAAGCCGTTAATTTTAATCGTGGAAATATTCATCATAATCTTGGAGCGTGCTGAAAGCGGGAACAATATATCTTTTTGCGCTTGTTATCATTAAATCTCTTGAAGCTTCAACCGCTTTGGTTATGCCCGATTCCTTTAATTTCCCTATACCTGCTATTCCGTGGTTGCTGTCGTGATAATATGCGTGCTCGTTTTTACTCATTTCAAGGAAGAATTTAGAATCGCGTTCATCTCTGAAGTAGTTCTTTGAAAGATAATCGAGTATACTTTCTTCTGTTTCGTAGCCTTCAAACGGAGAGTATATTTTATCTATAACAAAAGCAGAGACCTCAGGGTCCTTTGCGGTCGAGGGAATACATATCGTAAAGTCTGCTGCGGAATATCCGATTTTATAATCGTTCGGATTGTCAGCATTGGGACCGCAGGGGTACGGAAGAATACCGAAGTTCTCCATCATATATGCGATAGAACCTGTTGTTGAAAGGATCTGCCATGCAGATAAAGTTGTCATTACAGATTTGCCTGCTATAAAGTTATCGATACCGGTTTCTTCTGTAACATTTGACGCTGTAGCCCCGAAATACCATTCCCAAGCCTGATTATAAGCATCGATAGCAGCAGGCGTGAAATAACCGAGTTCTACTTTGTCGTCTTCGATCGTAATATAGTCGTTGCCGTTACACATTGCAAGGCCGCATGCAAAACTACCGAATTCGGCAGCAAGAGCGTGAACATATTCATTTGAGATGCCGCTTGTGTGAGCATAAGTTTCGAGACAGTGTGTGAAAGTTTCCCAGTTCCATTCGCCGTTTTCAAAATAGTCTCTGGGGTCCGTTGCGAGAATGCTTGAAATATAATCTTCGTTTACAACCAAAATACCGTCCATGGAGTTTGAAACTCTTAAGGGATGTGCGGCAGGAAGAACACCGTATATCTCTCCATCGAACATCGTTGAAACAAGCATATTTCGATCGCCCCATTTGGATTCATCGAAAACATCTATGTTGTCAAGAGTTTTGAGATCTACAAAAGCTCCTGCGCCTATGTAGTTTACAAGAAAGTATGATTCTTCCTGAATGTAGTCGAAAATATATGAACCTGCAACCGCACTGTTGAATGCAAGCTGACCTGTTCTCGGAACATAATTAAATTCGATCTTGCAGTTGTATTTGTCTTGAACATCTTTAAGACGCTGAGCTGCGAGATCACCGAATTCTGTGTTCGAGATATATGTAAGAACAGAATCTGCACCTTCAAAGAAGTAGTCCTGAACCATACCCATAATAAGAGTCTGTCCGTTGAGGTCTATGCTGTCCTCTGATACGGTTGGATCGTATTCGGGAACGATCTCAGGAGCAGCTGAACATGAGATGCAAGTAAAAATCATCATTACACAAATAAAGGCTGAAATAATTTTACGCATAATTAGTCTCCTTATGATATATTTATATTAATTATTACATGATTATATAAATAAGTCAATAGTCTTCAAAAAAAATTAACAAAAAGTTGACAAGAAAAAGGTCTGCCATTTTCTGACAGACCTTTGATCTTTTATTCATGGAAAAATTCTGCGTATTCAATCATTGTTTTGTATGCGGAGATAACGTATTTTTCCGCATTTTCATATATCATATCACTGTTGGACTCCAAACCTTTGATTATGCCTGTCTCCGGTATTTTGTCGAACATTCCGCTGAAACCGTGCATATGATCGTGGTAATAAATATGGTCTCCTTCGGTTAATTCGAGGAGAAATTTTGCATCACGTTCATCTTTGAAATAGTTTCTGTGAAGATAATCTATAATGTCTTCTTTCGTCTCATAACCATCAAACGGTTCGTAGATCTTGTCGAGAACAAGTGCGGATATTTCGGGATCTTTAGCTGTTATGGGAATACACATTGTGAATACTGCAGAAGAATATGACGTTGTGTAATCATCCGGTCCTTTTGCGTTCGGACCGTAAGGTACGGGAACGATACCGAAATTATCCATAGTATATGCTACGGAATCTGTTGTTGAAATAATCTG
>SVMP01000018.1 GCA_015067385.1 Oscillospiraceae bacterium
ATGCAGGAACATTTGTTGCCCATATAGCAACATGATCGCCTTTTCTGACGCCCATAGAGATCAATGCTCGAGCAAATTCATCAACATCATCTCTGAATTCGGGGTATGTTCTCGTATAATCAAGCTCGGTATATCTGAAAGCATACTGATCAGGAAAGCTCTCGCATATCTTATCAAGAAGCATGGGGAAGGTGTAATTTATAAGGTGCTCTTTAGGCCATATAAAATTACCGGTATGAGCAATGTTAAACTGAAGAGAATCTTTCTTGGTGAGATATTTCTTCATATAATGAGCAAAATGCGGGAAAACAATACCGGCATCACTAAGATGCTTTGCCCATCTTTTTACCCATTCAAGAGAAATATATCCGTCATAACCAAAGTCTCTGAGTGCTGTAAGCATCTCATCTATAGGAAGATCGCCTTCACCCATAAGTCTGTATGCGGCATTTCCGTCGATCATGACAGAGTCTTTAACATGAACGTATTTAATAAGCGAACCAAGATTCTTTATTGGTTCGTCGGGGGCTTCGTTTGCATAACGGTAGGGATGGTGTACGTCCCAAAGAACAGCAACATGACTGTTGTTAACTTTATCAATAAGTTTTTTCAGACGCTTTGTATCAGAATATACACCGTTTGTTTCAACAAGAAGGGTTACATTTGTTCCTTCTGCTAATTGGGCAGCTTTTTTAAGAACTTCACATACAGCATCGTCGTCAACCTCATCAATGGGCATAGGCTCTCTGTCTGCAAGGATTCTTATATAAGGTGTATTCAGCTTTTGGGCGAGTTCGATATATTGAGCGATCTCATTGAGATTTTCCTCTGTTTTCTCAATATATTTAAGACCGCAACCGGAGGATAGGCAAGGAATCTCCAAATTCAATCTCTGTAGGGTCTTTATCGTCTCCGTAATTTTATTGTCTGAAAAAGGTTGAGCGTTAACGGCAAATATGTCATTACCGAGACCTCTTATCTCTATACCGTTAAAACCGATATCTTTTGCCATTGAATAAATATCAGACCAGCTATACTCGGGACAAGCAAGCGTTGAAAATGATATCTTCATGCAATTTCCTCCATTCTTTTATTTTGTAAATTAAAAATATAATTCATATTCTATCAAAACATTGAGTATTTGTCAAGTATTTCACTTAACTTTTTCTTGACATTATTAAAATAATGTGATAAAATATCCTGTAATGAAACGTACATTTGATTATTTTATCGAACCGCAGGATGATCAAAAAACAGTAAAATCGTTCCTTGTCGGCTGCGGTCGAATTTCTTTGACTTGTTTAAAAAAAATTAAATTTGCCGATGATGGTATTTTGCTTAACGGTAAAAGGGTTTATGTTACGGAAAAGCTAAATATCGGAGATCATCTTCAGATCAATATATCCGACGACAAACAAAGTTCTGTTATCCCTGTAAAAGGAAATATTGAAATTCTTTATGAGGATGAAGATCTTCTTATTGTAGATAAGCCCCCGTATATGCCTGTCCATCCATCCAAAGGACATCCCGAAGATAGTCTCGCAAACATTGTGACATCTTATTATTATCAAAACGGACAAAGTTTTGCTTTTAGATGTGTTACAAGACTTGACAAAAATACCTCGGGTGTTGTTGTTATTGCAAAAAATGCATTTACTCACGACAGTTTAAGAAAACAACTCGTTACCTGCAGTATAGAAAAGAAATATCAAGCACTTGTTCATGGGAAAACAAAAGAATTCGGAACTATAGATGCTCCGATATACAGGCCGGACGAGGCGACGATAAAACGCGAGGTTTCTCCAAAGGGTGTTTTTGCTGTAACTCATTATAAAACAATAAAAACAGAAAATGATATTTCTTTTATCGAACTTACCCCCGAAACAGGAAGAACTCATCAGATTAGAGTTCATATGTCTTATATCGGACATCCGCTATGCGGAGACTTTCTGTATGGCGATGAAAATGACGGATATCCGAGGCAAATGTTGCACGCTTTTCAAATATCATTTTTACATCCTGTCAGTAAAGAAAAGATAACTGTGAAAACCAAAAACGATAAATGGATGTTTGAAAAAAACGAAAAGGAAGTTTAATATGAACAATACAGATCTTTTTCTTGATCTCTATAAACAGCTGGAACAGACAGCTATTTCTGTTTACGGTTTACCTGCAGACGGAACAGCTGTTTCGAAATTAGAGCGTTTCAACGAATATAAATCAATAAGAGCAGAATTAAAATATTGCCGAGAGGTAAGAGCTTTATTGAGCCATAATCCTAAGATTGATGGCGATTTTGCCGTTTGTCCGAGTGATTCTATGATTAAAACGCTCGAAAAGGTAATATCTAAAATAAAAGAACCGCCCACATGTTTTGAACGTTCCGTCAAGGGTGCCAATATTTTATCTGCAAAACCCGAGGATATCGTTTTTAATAAAATGAAAGTAATGAAATCGTTTGGGTATTCCTACATCCCGATAATGAAATCAGGCAGGGTAGTGGGCGTTTTCGGTAAACATACCGTATTTTCGCTTGTACTTGACGGCTTGGATAATATTTTATTTGACAATACGCGTTTTACCGATATTGCACAATATACGTCTTTATCAAAAAGCGATAAAAATTCCTTCAGGTTTATTCCGAGAGATATGTATCTTTTTGAAGCTGAAGATCTTGTTGTCAATGCTTTTAAGAAAAAGGAAAGAATCAATCTTCTCTTTGTTACCCAAACAGGTAAACCCACAGAGTCTTTGCTTGGCATTTTAACTCCGTGGGATGTAATGGATAATTGACAATTATATTATTTAAATATCATTTTAGGGTGATTGATGATATTAAGATCTTGTAAAATCAAATAAACAATCATAATAATTCAATTATAATAAGCCAAAAACAGACCTTCTCTTTTAAAAGAAGGTCTGTTTCCGTATATAAGAATAATAATCTTATCTGAGGAAAGCCGCACCGATAATACCGGCATCGTTACCGAGAGTTGCAACAGCAATTTTCTGTTCGGGGAGACGGCTGCCTGCGTAAACATATTTATTGATATATTCACGCATGGGCTTGAGGAGATAGTCGCCTTCGTTGCAGATACCGCCACCGATGATGAGAATTTCGGGTCTGAAGATATTTATCATATCGATAAGACCTTCTGCGATATATTTAATGTATTTGTCAACAACTTCCTGTCCTGCAGCATCGCCCTTTTTAGCCGCTTCAAAAGCAGTTCTTCCGCTTACTGTTTCAAGGGTGTAGTCTTTGTTCATGATAGAATCGGGATGTTCTTTCATTGCTGCAGCGGTCTGACGGATGAGAGCGGTTGCAGATGCATATGCTTCCCAACAACCGTTTCTGCCGCATGAGCAAGGTTCACCGTTTTGAACGATCATAATGTGACCGAGTTCTGCGCCTGCGGAATGCTGTCCTTCGTAGATCTGTCCGTTGATAACGATACCGCCGCCTACACCTGTGCCGAGGGTTATCATAATAGCGTTTTTAAGTCCTTTTGCTGCACCGGAAATAACTTCACCGAGAGCGGCAACATTAGCATCATTGCCGATATAAACAGGTTTATCTATGTGCTTTCTGAGAAGTTCTGCCATAGGAATGTTTTCGCCGTACTTAAAGTTGTTTGCGTAAACAACAACGCCGTTTGCAGTGTCAATGCTTCCGGGTGCACCGATACCGATATGAAGAACATTGTCAAGAGAAATATTGTTTTCTTCGAGAAGAGATGTTGTGCAATCAGCCATGTCTTTTACAATTTCTTCAAATGGACGCTGAGAACCTGTTTTTACGGATTTTTTTGCGAGAATCGCGCCGTCTTCGGTAACAATACCTACGGCGATGTTAGTACCGCCAAGGTCAATGCCTATTTTATAATTTGCCATAATATTAGTTTTCCTTTCAATATATGAAAAATTTAATCGTGTTTAGTTGCTCTTTTTACTGTGCTTTTACGGATAGCACGGTAATAAGCCTTTAAAATCTTATTGCCGAATGTTTCAAGAGAATATTCCTCAGCCTTTTTCAAGGCATTATTTCTCATTTCAGCTTGTTTTTCTTCGGGTAGATTTCTATACTTGCTTATGTTGGAAACAAATTCTTTACCGGTTTTAAAGAATAATCCGGTAACATTGTCAACAAGGACATCTGTAAGAACCTCATCGTATCTTGCAACAACGGGCAGCCCCGCAGCCATTGCCTCGATATATGTAAGCCCCTGTGTTTCGCTTGTCGAGGCTGTAACAAAAAGATTTCCGAGTGCATAGTAGTTTTGAATTTGATCGGGGGGTTGTTTTCCCATAAAAAAGACTTTATCGGTTAATCCTTTTTGTTTGACAAGTGCTTTCAGATCTTCCTCTGACGGTCCGTATCCGGTTATTAACATAACAGTGTCGGGATATTCGTCGAAAACATCAGTCAGATTTTCTATTATAAGATCCAGACTTTTTTCTTGCGCCAATCTTCCGACATACACTATCCTGAATTTATCTTTTATATTTAAAGAATCAAGAATACCGTCAACATATTCCCTGTTCACGTTTTCAGGGTTTAATCTTGCCGTATCAATACCTGTCGGAACAACATGCATTTGTTTTTTTATTCCGTAAGTTTTCAAAACCTCAAAAGTCTTTTGTGACGGCACAATTATCTCACAATCTCTGTCGTATACATATTTGGAGTACATTCCAACAAGTTTTCTTGATGTTTTATCAAAATGACCTTTTGTAATGTAATGGGTATAATCTTCCCACATTGTGTGGCTTGTATAGCAATAGGGTATCTTGTAAAGCCTTGCTGCCGCCAATGCGATCATCCTGATGGTGAATTCAGTATGAATATGGATTATGTCAAGATCCATGTTTTTGATATAATCCAATGCTTGAATACTTATAGGTCGTGAAATTCGGTAGCCGTAAAGTTGTTTTAATTTAACCGCAGGTATTCTCAGAACACCGGATTCAAATTCAACACCGCCAACTAATTTCGTATCGAGGGTTGCTGTTATGACATAGACCGTGTGGCCCATTCTCTGAAGTTGCTTTCTTAAGGTTTCTATTGAAACAGATACACCGTTTACATCTGGATAATAAGTATCGGAAAAAAGACCTATATGCAGTTTATCATTTTTATTGTTGTCTTTTGCGAATTTACGTATGGCAGTTGTTATAACATCTTCCTGAGTTGCCTCATATATTCGTTTTAACTTGATACCTACGTTTTTTAAGGAATGTTCTTCAGCTGTTTTTCTTGCGTCCAAAGAAACATCGTTTATTTTTCCTTCAATCAGGTCTTTTACGATTCGAGCAAAGTCATCGTTGTTTTGTCCCTTATAACAATTTACACCGTCTTTAAGCCAATCCTGATAGACAGGAAGATCTCTGACAACTATATTGTTTTTACAAGCCATACATTCAAGCAAATTAATGCCTTCGCTTTCTTCGTATGTTGGGTACAATATAACATCTGCGGCGGATAAAGCTCCTATGTAATCATCCTCGGAAACATAATCCGATAAGATAACATTGGGAGGATAATCATGCAATGTAATATTTCGGATCTCGAGACTGAAAAGTGAGGATTTGGTAGAAGGTATCCAAACAAATTTATACTCGGGTAACATTTTAGCAATAGAAAGAAAATCATGGAATCCTTTCTTTTTTAATGTCTGCCCGATAGAGACGACAATTTTGTCATTTTTATCAAAACCGCAAACTGCTCTGAAATTATCAGCTTTTTCAGAATTTCGAATGTAATTGTTTGTATCAACAGCATTCGGAACGACCTCAATAGGAGTCTTGATTCCGTAGTTTTGAAGGGTATTACAGGAATATAGGGTTGGGGCAATTATACAATCGCCTTTTAAATACAACCCTTTCAAGCGTTCCTGAAAGACTTTAGACACCATGTTTGTAATAAAAGAAGGGTTCTTAAAGTCGTCTTCGATGGAATGAGCATTATAAACGATCGCAGCACCGTTTTTTCTTGCTTTGGATATTATTGGCTCACTGTTGAAAAATACCGTATTTATATGCAGAATATCAAAGTCATCATCAGGATCCAAGGTATATTCGATACCGACAGAGTCTAAAGCCATTTGCTGGTATTTCAGAACTTTATTTATACCTGATCTTGAAATCTTATCTATTCCCTCAAAATATAACAGAACCTTCAATATAAACACCTCTTTGAATGATCAATTCTGTCTGATTCTAATTTTACCATATTTCGCATTTAATGTCAAGCATTAATCTTTTAAGATTATTCTGTTATTAAAGATTGACAAACATTGAAAAATTTGATATAATACAAAAAAACAATTATTTTTCCTAAGGAGAATAAATTATGGATAAGAAAATCAGAATCGGTATAATCGGATGCGGCGGAATCGCAAACGGTAAACACATGCCTTCTCTTGCAAAACTCAAAAATGTAGAAATGGTTGCGTTTTGCGATATTGTTCTTGAAAGAGCAGAAGAAGCTGCAAAGAAATACGGAACAGAAGACGCAAAGGTTTATGTTGACTACAAAGAATTGCTCAAAGATAACACTATTGATGTTATTCATGTTTGTACCCCCAATAAATCCCATGCGCCCATTTCTATTGCAGCTCTTGAATCCGGTAAGCATGTAATGTGTGAAAAACCCATGGCTAAAACTGCTGCCGATGCACGAGCAATGCTCGAAGCAGCAAAGAGAACCGGTAAAAAGCTCACTATCGGATATCAGAACAGACAGAGAAAAGAAATCCGTCATCTTAAAACTCTTTGTGACGACGGTGTTCTCGGTAAGATCTATTTCGGTAAAGCTCATGCAATCAGAAGACGTGCAGTTCCTACTTGGGGCGTTTTCATGAACGAAGAAGAACAGGGCGGCGGACCGCTTATTGATATCGGCACCCATGCTCTCGACCTTACTCTTTGGATGATGAACAATTACGAGGTTGAATCCGTTACCGGTAACTGTCATTACGAACTCGGTAAACGTCCTAACAGTGCTAATGCTTGGGGCCCCTGGAATCCCGATGAATATACTGTTGAAGACTCCGCATTCGGTTTTATAAAAATGAAAAACGGTGCAACAATAATCCTCGAATCAAGCTGGGCAATCAATCTTGTAGATTCCAGAGAAGCAACATGTACTCTTGCAGGTACAGAAGCGGGTGCAGACTTCTTTGACGGTATGCGTATAAACGGTGAAGAATACTCTAAACTTTACGTTAAAAAGATCGATATGAACACCGCAGGTGTTGACTTCTACGAAGGTGTAAGCGGAGACGATGCTTCACTTCTTGACATGGCACAGTGGATCGATGCTGTTGTAAACGATAAAGATCCCACCGTTCTTCCCGAACAGGCTCTTGTTGTAAGTGAAATCCTCGAAGCTATATACACTTCTTATAAAACAGGCAAGACTGTATATTTTGATTGATCAACTATGGACTATATAATCGTAGGTCTCGGTAATCCCGGTAAACAATATGAATATACAAGGCATAATGTCGGTTGGCTTGCCGTAGACTATATAACGAGAAAACTTGGCATTAAAATAAATAAACTGAAATTTAAATCTCTTTGCGGAGAGGCTAATATTAACGGTAAAAAAGTTCTCTTTCTTAAGCCTCAAACATATATGAACCTCTCCGGAGAGGCTGTTGTTGCTGCTGCAGGTTTTTATAAAGTACCAACCGAAAATATTCTTGTTTTGTGTGATGATATAGCTTTGCCATCAAACAAACTCAGAATAAGACGTCAAGGAAGCGACGGCGGTCATCGAGGTTTAAGAAGTATTATAACTTTATTGGGTTCAGATCGTTTTCCTCGTCTGAAAATCGGCGTATCGGACAGAGAAAATCCTAAAATGGATCTGAAAGATTGGGTCGTAGGCGACTTTTCAGATAAAGAACTCGACGAACTTGATAAAATACTTCCCGATATTTATGATATTGCCGATTTATTTGTTTCAAACAATTTAGATAAAGCGATGGCTAAATACAATTAAGGTGAAATCTTGAACAGTACAATATCTTTTTTGAAAAAACTTGAAGGTTATCACGAACTCTATGATGCCGCGGCAGGAAAAAAATCTGTCGCGGTATTTGGTGTTGATGTGCATAAAGCATATTTTTCAGCATTATTATGTGAAGAACTAAACAAAAAGGCTTTTATTATCGTTCCCGATGATGCAACGGCTCGTATTGTTCGTGAGATAATGGATTCCGAGGTTGGGAAATCACTTCTTTTTCCTTCAAAAGACTATAATTTCCGAAATGTAGAAAGTGTTTCTCGTTTTGATGAAAACAAAAGAATAGAAACGCTTTCATTTATCAGGAAAAAAGATTTTTCGTCAGTCATTATTCCCGCAGATGCATTATGTTCTCTTGTTATCCATCCCGATGATTTTACAGAATTTGAAATTACTTGCGGGGACACCGTTAATTTTGATGAACTACCTCAAAAGCTTATTAAAATGGGGTATGAATTCTTCTCAACAGTAGAAGGTCCTGGACAGTTTTCCGTAAGAGGTGGTATTGTTGACATATTCCCTCCCAGCGAAGAAGCGCCTTACAGGCTTGAATTCTTTGGGGATGATGTTGACAGCATTTCGCTTTTTGATATAAATACTCAACGACGGACAGAAATGAAAGATACTGTTCGCATTACACCTGCCCAGGAATGTTCGGATTCTCTTATCGAACGTTTAAAACAGGAACTTGAACCTATAAAAAATAACAGTTTCACACAAAAGGATTACGAATTGTTAAACCAGGGGATCATTCCTGCTCATGACAGATATTTCCCTGCTAAATTTAATAAAAAGGCAAATATTTTAAATTATGCTACAGACGAAGATCTTATTTTTGTTTTTAATTGGCAGGCTGTCAGAGAAAGAATTCAGGGATTTTGTTTCAGAATAAACGAAGATATAAAAGCTCTTGTAGACGAGGGATATGCTTTTCTGAATGCAGATTATTATATCGGTCTTGATGAAATAGAACAGTCATTGTTTCATCCTATAGTTATGGAAACATTGCCTTGCTCTGTTCAAGGTATTCCGTTGGATAAGCTAATTAATATTCGTCTTTACCCAACAACTGTTTCTTCAATGATGATCTTACGCGACGAGATAGAAGAACATTTAAATGAAGGAACAAGTGTTTACATTCTTGCGAACGATTTCAGACATGCTGACGAGATAAAAAAAGATTTCGGGTTAAAAAACAATCTTATTGTAATGCCCGGAGTTATACCTTTTGGTTTCAATGCTCCGGATATAAAGACGGTTGTCTATTCTTATAAAAATATCGGTCGATCTGAAAACAATAAGAAAATAAGATCACGTTACGAACGCGGAGAAAAGATCAAAAGCTTTTCGGATATACACACCGGTGATTATGTCGTTCATTCAAATTACGGTATCGGTATTTATGAAGGTATCCATAAAGTTGAATCACAAGGTGTTATAAAAGATTACATTAAAATCAAATATTCCGGAACAGATGTTTTATATATACCGTGCGACCGTCTCGATCAGATATCAAAATATATCAGCGCAGATACGGACGTTAAGGTAAAGCTTAACAAATTGGGCGGAACCGAATGGCAAAAGACAAAACAAAGGGTAAAAAAGGCTGTTCAGGACCTTGCAAAAAAACTAATAGCACTTTACGGGCAGAGGGTTAAACTCAAAGGATATCAATTTTCTCCGGACAACGAATGGCAACGTGATTTTGAGGCATGTTTCGAATTTGAAGAAACAGAAGACCAACTCCGTTGTATCAACGAGATAAAAAAAGATATGGAGTCAGATCACCCGATGGATCGCCTTCTGTGCGGTGATGTGGGTTTCGGCAAAACAGAAGTGGCAATGAGGGCGGTATTTAAATGCGTAATGGATGCCAAACAAGCCGTTATTCTTGCACCCACCACAATACTTGCGCTTCAGCATTATAATACGATCTTACGTCGTTTTTACGGATATCCGATAAATATCGAATTACTTTCGAGATTCAGAACTCCCAAACAGCAGGAAGCGATCATCTCAAAGCTAAAAAAAGGTCAAATAGATGTTGTAATCGGCACACACAGACTTGTTCAGAAAGATATAGCTTTTAAGGATCTCGGTCTTGTTGTTATCGATGAGGAACAGCGTTTCGGTGTAGCTCACAAGGAATATTTAAAAGAATTGGCTCCTAAAGCGGACTTTTTATCTTTATCAGCAACCCCGATCCCTCGAACATTGAATATGTCACTTTCCGGAATACGAGATATTTCAATGCTCAACGAAGCTCCTCACAATCGTTTTCCTGTTACAACGTATGTCTCTGAATATGATCTCGGGATCATATCTGATGCAATCAAACGAGAAATATCAAGAGGGGGACAATGTTTTTATTTACACAACAGAATAGAGTCGATATATAAAACCGCTTCATTACTTGAAGAAAAAACAGGTGCAAGGATCCGCGTGGCTCACGGTAAGATGTCTAAAGAGGAACTTGCTCGAATATGGGAAGATCTTACGAATAAAGAAATCGATGTTCTTGTTTGTACTACCATAATAGAAACAGGTGTGGATGTTCCTAACTGCAACACTCTTATAATAGAAGACGCAGATAAAATGGGACTTGCACAGCTTCACCAAATAAGAGGTAGGGTAGGGCGTACAGACAGAAGAGCGTATGCTTATTTTATGTTCAGAAAAGGCAAAACTCTTTCTTCTGATGCTTATAAACGCCTTATGACAATAAGAGAATTCACTGAATTCGGGTCAGGTCTTAAGATCGCAATGAGAGACCTTGAGATAAGAGGAGCCGGCGATATACTCGGTGCTGAGCAATCGGGGCATCTTGTTACTGTCGGATTTGATATGTATATGAAACTGCTTGAAGATGCGGTCGCCGAAGAAAAAGGTGAAAAACATATAAATCGTGAATGCTCCATCGATGTAAAAATAGATGCCTATATTCCTGATTCATATATTGCAAACGGAGAAACAAGAATTGAGATATATAAAATGATCTCTTGTGTTTTAAACGACGAGGATTATTCCGATGTTCTTGACGAACTTATTGATAGGTTCGGTGATCCTCCCAAGCAAGTAATTCAACTTCTCAATGTTGCAAAATTAAGAGCTCAGGCTGCAGAAAAGGGTGTTTCCGAAATTAAAGAAGCAGACGGTCGTTTGCTGTTTTTCTTTGCAGAACAACTTCCGCTTGAAAAAATACCGGATATGACCGCTAAATTCAAAGGAAAGCTACTTTTCAGCGCAGGAACTAAACCTTATTTTACTTTGAAATCATCAAACTATATGAAAGATATTGAAATATTCGTCAACAGTCTTTGAATGCGGCAGAGTTGAAAAATTATTTTTATATTTTATATTTTTCTATAGACTTAATCGTTTTTTTATGCTATAATTATCAAAAAATAAATAAAGTAGAAAGACACTCTCGGAGGAACAAATGAAAAGAATTAAAACAATCTCCGTTATTGTGTTGTTATCAATGATACTTGCAATGCTCTCTTCTTGCGCAAATGTATCATATATAGCAACTGTAGATAACGAAAAATTACCTGTAGGTCCGTATGCATTTTATGCATATTATACAAGAGACAGCTATCAGTCAAATCTCTCATATTACGGTGTTACGGATTTCACATCTGCTCTCACGGAACAAGCAGATTCAAGCGGTGTTAAGCTGTATGACTATATAATGCAGGAGACAAAATCAAGCTATATTCAGCACCTTATTACCGAACGCAAATTTGAAGAATACGGTCTTTCGTTAACAGAAGATCAATTAGCTGCTCTTGATAAAACTTTCCAGGAATCTTGGGTCGATGCAAACGGAATAGAAAAATTTACCGAAATTTGCAAAACCCTTGAACTTACAAGTGCAGAATTTAAAAATATGATTTCTGTTTCTTATAAAAACACTCAGCTTATGGAATATCTCTTTGGTGAGGGTGGAATATACGAAATTAACGAAGATGAACTTCGAAATAAATATGCTGATGGATATGAACGCTTCAGATATATTGCTATTTCAAAAGTTGACGCTTCCGGTAATATGCTTACAACCGACGAACTTATCGCTAAGAAAGCTTTGGTTGATGCAGCGTACCAAAGAGCTGTTGACGGAGAAGATTTCGGTGCATTGATTGCTGAGTATTCAGATGATTATCTTACAATTACAGATGATCTCACTGAAGAACAGAAAACAGCATATGAAGCTTCCAACAAACAGGCTTGTGAAGACGGTCTTGTAATCGATAAAAACGGCATATTTAATTATGAATATTATATGTATTACAACTATGTAATTGATTCCAATATTGTAAATGCTGTATTTTCTGACACTATGGCAGAAGGCGATGTTAAATCTCTTGAACTTTCTACTGCTTTTTGGATCATCCAAAAATGCGATAAAAACGAAAAAGAAGATTATTTTGAATCCAAGAGATCTCTTATCTATAATGAAATAGCATCTCCTATATTAGAAGAACTCTTTACAGAATGGGAAAATGAACTCCTCATTACTTTTAACGAAGCTGCTGTAAATAAATATGATCCCAGAAAGATCAGTCCTCTTTTTATTACATCCACAAATGCGGTAAAATAAAACAATCGGGAGTACGATGTTTGACGATCGTACTCCTTTTTGTTAATCGATTTTTTATTGAGAAAAGCACAGCATTTACCTGTAAAGGTGTTTAGTTTTACGTAGATAGTTCCCCATGATTTCCACTAATTCAGCGCGTCGTATGAAATGAATTTATAATAATTTGTTTTGTAAAGAATATTGATTTTTCTCTTGATTTATCAATGTTTTTCGCGTGTAACGTAAAACGACTTTACACTATATTTGCAATTTGAAAGGGGTTTATTTTTTTATGAAATACGATTTTACAAGTATTATGGACAGGCACGGCAAAGATGCCATGGCTGTTGATGCATTGGGTCATGGATGGGCACCCGATGCGCCCAAAGAAGGTTTTGATGCGATTCCTATGTGGGTAGCAGATATGAACTTTCCAACTGTTCATACTGTTTGTGATGAAATTCAGAAACGAATATCCCATCCTGCTTTCGGTTATTTTTCCGTAAGAGATGAATATTACGATTCTATTATAAAGTGGCATAAAGAAAGAAACGGAATAGAAGATCTAAAAAAAGATTATATAGGTTATGAGAATGGTGTATTGGGCGGGCTCCTATCAGCATTGTCCATTTTTTGCTCAAGAGGGGATAATGTTCTTGTTCATAATCCTGCGTATCTTGGTTTTACTTCTTCTTTAAAAAATGCCGGATACAATATTGTTTTTTCTCAGCTCGTTCAAGATGAAAACGGCATATGGCGAATGGATTATGCAGATATGGAAAAAAAGATTATTGAAAACAATATTCACGCCGCTATTTTCTGCTCTCCGCATAATCCTACAGGTCGAGTCTGGGAAAAATATGAGATTGAAAAGACAATGGCATTGTATGAAAAATATGATGTTTATGTTGTTTCCGACGAAATATGGTCCGATATAATTTTGGATGGACATAAGCATATCCCGACCCAATCAGTAAATGATGATGCAAAAAACCGTACAGTAGCACTTTATGCCCCTTCCAAAACTTTTAATTTGGCAGGAATGATCGGTGCATATCATATTATATATAACGATAGACTCCGAGACAGAGTAAATAAAGAAGAATCTCTCAGTCATTATAATTCAATGAATGTTCTTTCAATGTATGCGCTTATAGGTGCCTATAAAGATGAAGGACATGAATGGGTTGACGAATTATGTAAAGTCTTAACAAAGAATATAGATTTTGCATATAATTATATTAAAGAACATTTTCCTGACATTGATGTTATACGCCCGCAAGGTACATATATGTTGTTTATTGATTGCAAAAAATATCTTGAAAAAAATAATATAACATTAGCAGAGTTGTTGAAAAGAGGATGGGATGTTGGTGTAACATGGCAAGATGGAACCCAGCATGGCGGAACAACACATATCAGGCTTAACTTAGCATTACCGCTTTCAAGGGTTGAAGAAGCGTTCAACCGAATGTCAACATACGTTTTTATTTAATTTTTAAACAAAATACCATCAAGCAGACTGATTTTAACTATAAACAATCAGTCTGTTTTCTTTTGATTTGACAATAAAAAATTATGAAATTATCAATGTTTTTCTTGACTTTTAGATGATGATTTGGTATAATAATAGGTATAATAAAAATTTAGAAGGTATGATTGTATGAGTTTTTCCAAATATAATCCGGCATTACTTTGTGACTTTTATGAGTTTACTATGGGTAACGGTTATTTCCTTTCAGGTAAGAAAGACGGAATTGCTTGTTTTGATCTTTTTTTCAGAAGGGTGCCTGATAACGGCGGTTTTGCAATTGCCGCAGGTCTTGCAAGCGTTATTGATTTTATTGATAATTTCAAATTTAACGACGAGGATATAGAATATCTTCGTTCAAAAAAATTATTCTCTGAAGATTTTCTTAAATATCTTAAAGATTTTAAATTCTCTTGCGATGTTTATGCTGTTCCCGAAGGAACACCTATCTTCCCCAAAGAACCGGTAATCACAGTTAAAGGGCCTGCCGTAGAAGCTCAATTACTTGAAACAATGCTTTTACTTATGATCAATCATCAATCTTTGATCGCAACTAAAGCTAACAGAATCGTTCGTGCGGCTCAGGGAAGACCTGTTTTCGAATTCGGAACAAGAAGGGCTCAAGGGGAAAATGCCGCTATGCTCGGAGCGAGAGCTGCTTATATCGGTGGTTGTACGGGAACCGCCTGCGCAGCATGTGAACCTTTGTACGGAATCCCCGCAATAGGAACAATGGCTCATTCATGGATTCAGATGTTTGATTCTGAATATGAAGCATTTGCAACATATGCAAAACTTTATCCCGATGGTTGTACTTTACTTATCGATACATATAACGTTTTAAAATCGGGTATACCGAATGCCATTAAAGTTGCAAAGGAAATTCTTGAACCTCAAGGAAAACGTTTAAAGGGTGTACGAATCGATTCCGGAGATATAGCATATCTTTCAAAAAAGACAAGAGAACTTCTCGACGAAGCCGGTCTGAATGACTGTAAGATTTTTGTTTCGAATTCTCTTGATGAATATATAATCAGGGATATCCTTGTTCAAGGCGCCTGTGTTGATAACTTTGGCGTAGGCGAAAGATTGATAACATCTAAAAGCGAACCTGTATTCGGCGGTGTATATAAACTTGTTGCCGTTGAACAAAACGGAGAACTTATTCCGAAAATCAAAATATCTGAGAATCCCGAGAAAATAACCACTCCCGGATATAAAAAAGTATACCGTCTTTTCTCTAATCAGACAGGTAAAATGCTTGTTGATATGATAGCTCTTGCAGATGAAGAATTCGACTTCACAAAACCCATAACATTGTTTGATCCCGATCATTCATGGAAGTCAAAAACCTTCAGCGACTATTCTGTTCAAGAGATCCTCAAGCCTATCTATATCAATGGCAAACGTGTTTATAATGTTCCTGATATAGAAACAACAAGAACATACTGTCTTAACGAAGTTTCTAAGGTGTGGGACGAGGTACTGCGTCTTGAAAACCCACAAAACTATTATGTTGACCTTTCTCAAAAGCTTTGGGATGTAAAACATTCACTTTTGAAGAAAGGAGCCTCCATTTAAATGAAATATTCATATTTTGCTCCTACCGAAATCGTTTCAGGTGTCGGATGTGTTTCTTCATTTGGCAGATTTTCTTTATACGGTTCTAAATGCGCTATAATAACCGGTAAAAATATGTATAAACATAATTCTGCTTTAACCGATACGATTTCTGCGCTTGAAAAAGAAAACATCAGTTATTTGGTTATAAATGAAGCGGAAAATAATCCGTCCGTTAAGAGCGTATTTGACTTTGCGTCAAGAATAAATTCCTTCGGCGCTACATTCATAATTGGTATAGGCGGCGGTTCATCAATGGATACAGCAAAAGCAGTAGCTATTGTTTCCGCCAATAAAGAATTAACTGAAGATACGGTATTCTCAGTTTCTTCGGAAGCACAGTCTCTCCCCGTTATTCTTATCGGAACTACAGCCGGAACAGGTAGTGAAGTTATGCCATCTGCCGTTCTTACGATTCCGGGAGATATTCCCATAAAAAAATCTGTTAAGACAAAGAATTCCTATGCGAAAGTAGCGCTTTGTGATTATACATATACTTCTTCAATGCCTGCAACTATAACAGTATCAACTGCTTTAGACTCTATCTGCCATGCCATTGAAGCAATTTACAGTAAACGAGGCGGGGAATGGTCTAAGATATACGGACATGCTGCGTTGAGAAAAGTCATGCCTGCTCTTTTAAAATTCACAGAAAACGTCGACAACGATCAACAGATAAGAGATGATCTGTATTTCGGTTCTATTCTTGCAGGTCTTGCAATAAATGACGGGGGAACGAGCTTCCCTCATTCAATGGGTTATATGTTAACAACCATGCATGAAACCGCTCACGGATTTGCCTGTGCTGTTTTCATAAGTCAATTCATTGAAAAAATTTCAGCAATTGAGAATATTTCCGAAACACTTAACTCATGCGGAATGTCTTCATCTGAAGAATTTGCTGAAAAGATCAATAAAATAATTTCCGCTTATTACAAGAAACCCATTCTTTCTTTAGAACAAGCACAAAAATATGCCGATCTTGCTTTCAAGATGAATGTTAATAACAATAATCTCAATTTATCACGAGATGATTGTGTTGATATTTATCTTGAAATGAGCAAAGAGGGGGCTTGTAAATGATTGATAGCAGACGCCCCGAAAGCAGATGGGTTCTTAAAACTCAAAATACGGAAACAATAACTGCATTTTCCGAATTTCTCGATGATTATTTCCGCCCGAGAAGAAAAAAAACAAATACGACCTCCGAGGAAACAAGAAAAGCTTTTTATGAACTTCTTTCTCGTCTGTTTTACAACAGAGGTTTCAGGGAAACTTTTGAAATAGAAGATTTTTTTAATGTTTCTATTTCCAGGCTTCATGATCCTTTTCTTCTCCCTGATATGGAACTTGCTGTTGACAGAATAAAAAGTGCAATTGCAAATAATGAGAAAATAACTGTTTACGGAGATTATGATGTTGACGGAATAACATCTGTATCTATTCTTTATAAATATCTTTCATCCTGCGGTGCTTTTGTCGATTATTATATTCCGGGAAGAACAGATGAAGGATACGGATTAAATGAGAATGCTTTAAGAAAAATACGTGAAAGCGGAACTACTCTTGTTGTAACCGTTGATACCGGAACAACAGCAGTAGATGAAGCTGTTTTCGCTAAAAGCATTGGTTTGGAAATTGTTATAACAGATCACCATGAATGTAAACTCAAACAAAACGACGATGGGTCGATAACCGAACTTATCCCTGATTGTGTTGCGATAGTAAACCCCAAACGTCCATCCGGAAAATATCCTTTTTCGGAACTTGCAGGGGTTGGTGTCGTTTTTAAACTTATATGTGCGCTTACAGGCGATACATCAAAAGTTCTTAATGATTACGGAGATCTTGTTGCGATCGGAACAATTGCCGATATAATGCCTCTCGTAAATGAAAACAGAGCCATTGTTGTGATTGGTATAAAAAAGATCAAGGAACATATTTCGGTTGGATTAAAAGCTTTGCTTACAGCTTCCGGCAATGAAAAAGAAGTCAGTTCCTCTGTAATAGCATATACTATAGCACCTCGTTTAAATGCTGCGGGAAGAATAGGGGATCCCAAAACTTCTATTAGTCTTCTTCTCGAAAAAGACCATACAACAGCTTCCGAAATCGCATTTTCACTATGCGAAGAAAACAGAAAAAGACAACAGCTTGAGTCTGAAATTTTTAAAGATGTTGAAAAGATGATCGAAAAAGAAGGACTTAATGATAAAATTCTCGTATTTGCATCGGATAATTGGCATCATGGTGTAATTGGTATAGTAGCATCCCGTATAATTGAAAAATACGGCAAGCCTTGTATTTTATTATGCGGAGACGGAGAAAACATGAAAGGCTCCGCAAGAAGCGTAAAAGGAATAAGTATATTCGAACTTTTACAGGAAACATCCTCCTCGCTTCTTAAATTCGGAGGTCATGAAATGGCCGCAGGATTGTCTTTAAGCAGAGAAAAATATAATGATTTTAAAAAGGAAATTATCGAATATTCAAACAAAACAATAACAGACAGAATGCTTATACCTGTTATTGAAGCAGAATGTGAGCTTCCTTTTGAACGTCTTACTCTTCAGACATATGATGTTATTCGACTTCTTGAACCGTTCGGAACAGGTAATAATACACCTCTGTTTATTGTTAAAAATCTTACTGTTGCAGATATTGAACCGATAGGTTGCGGTCATCACGTCAAAATGAAAGTAATGGGAAAAGACGCTCAACTTGAACCTGTTACGATGTTAATGTTTAATACCGAGTATAATCACCTTAACTGCGTTAAAGGTGACGAGATCGATGTTGTATGTTCTTTGGGAGACAATGTTTTTAATGGTAAGAGGAGTTTATCTGTTAATGTGAAAAAATTTAAACTTTCAACTTCCATAGAAAGCAAAGATAAAGTTAATAAGTTATTTTACGATAACTTCAAGAAAAACGGAAAAGTTATTGAAGATATAATTCTTACAAGAGATCATGTTGCCGCTGTTTTTAAAAAAATAAGAAAACAGAATTCGGAAACAGAAGAATATAACGCATATTCTTTTGCAAGAAGACTTTCTCATGAATCGGGTCTTGATATAAACTATGCTCGTTTTATGCTCTCAATCGACATATTAAGTGAACTTGACCTTATTTCCTATGTAGGCACTGATTTTATTAAAATAACTTATCGCAATTCTTTTAAAAAAGTTGATCTTCAGAACTCTGCGACATGGAGCATGGTTCACCAATAAAGAAAGAAGGAATATATTATGTTGCCTTCTGCAAAAGAGCTTTTTGACGCTCTTGAAAATAAAGGCAGAAATTATAACATGGAAAAGATCAGAGAAGCGTATGATTTCGCATTCGCTGCTCATGAATCACAAAAAAGAAAAACAGGAGAACCGTACATCAATCATCCGATTGCTGTTGCCAAGATTCTGCTTGACTTTGACTGTGATACAGACACGATCGTTGCGGCTCTTTTCCATGATATAATTGAAGACACGGAATATACCTATGATGATATA
>SVMP01000198.1 GCA_015067385.1 Oscillospiraceae bacterium
CCTGCCTGTGCAACCTTCCGGTTCAGAACAGATAGATAATCCCCAAGATGAAACATGATCGGCAGCGTAATCCTTTTCTTTCCACGGAACGGTTTTCTTGTACCCGTCGGTCGATGCTATTTCATGAAGTAATGCCGCAATACGGTATGCGTTTTCAAACGCTTTCTTTTCCGGCAACGCGGAAAAATACTCTTTGATCTTGAGGCAAATATCACCTAATCCCCCAGTTGACCTGTATCCGATCAACTCATCAATCGAAACATCAAAGAGTTTTGCGAGATCGGGGAGAAGCTGAATATCCGGACAGCATTGTGCCGATTCCCATTTTGAAACCGCCTGGTTTGTTACACCGAGAGCATTGGCAAGATCTTCCTGTGTAAGCCCTTTTTGTTTTCTTAAAAAGGATATCTGTTCATTTATTTTAATCGTGTTCATATTTTCAACCTCATAATGTTTATTTGTAGCTACACCTATATTATAACAAAAGATTTCATTAAAAACAATAACGTGTAAGTTTAACGGATAAATATTTTTCCAACCTCAGGTTGGGATGTTATTCAAAAAAATGCTGTCCGTAAAACAGACAACATTTTTTGATATTCAATTATTAATCATTCTATTGCTTTAAAATCAACGGTGATCTCACCTATTCCGCCGCTTATATCGATCTCGTTTGAGCCGTTTCCGTAATACTTTCCGTTTTTGACCGCATCGACGGAAATTTTTCCGATTCCGTTTTCAGCATCTATACGATAATCATTTTCAGAACCGAGAAGAGTTATCTGCGCCTGACCGATACCGCAATCTATATCACTTTCACCAAGGATATAACCTTCGAAATCAACCGCACCTATACCCATATCGAAATCAAGATCGTAAACTGTGCTGTCGGTAATTCTGATCTGACCGACACCGCCGTCTATTTCTGTATTGTCGGAAATATTAAGCGACGAGATATTAACCTCACCTGCGCCGAGGGAAAGTTTAAGTTTTTCCGCAGAGAAGCTTTCGACAGAAACTCTGCCCGCACCCGTTGTTATATCCGATTTTTCGAAGACATAGCCCTCGGGAATACAGATAACAACGCTAAGGTCTGACGGATAGTTTTTCCAGAAATTTTTCTGTTCGGATACTGTGAGTTTATCACCGGATTCTTTAACTGTAAGATATTTATAATTGCTTTCAACGGTAAACTCATCCCCTGTTTTTATTTCAAGAGCACACGCACCGAGTTCAAGTTTTAACGATGTTATACCGTCACTTACAGAATACGTCTGAACTTCTCCAACCAAGGATTCGTTTCCGTTAAGGAACGCTGTAATAGCTGAAAGACCAAAGAAAACAGCACCTAATATTCTTACTGCAATAAAAATTGCGAGAGCTATAGCTACATATTTAATAGCTTTTTGCCAAGAAGTCATTTTATATCACAACCTCCGAAAAGACAAGTGGCGTTTATGTAGACCGTCAAAGCATTGGTATCGTTATTTTTCGGTTTTTTATTGGAAACACCGCCAAAGAGCGAATTGGAATTGACTTTTACGTTAACGCCTTCGGGAAGAATAATATCCACTCCGCCAAATACTGCGCAGACATTTATTGCGCAATCTTTTTCGATATACGCCCTTGAGATATCGCATTCTACGCCACCGAATACTGCGGTTATCTCAGATCCGTTAAAAACTTCATTGCAGAAATTAACGTCCTGTCCCGAAAATATTGCACAGACATTTGGAAGATTAACTCCTGCTTGTTTAGCCGCAGATATCATAGCGGCACTCTTGTTACCGAAAATACCGCTCCATATAAGTTTAACACCTACAACAACGATAACAGCAGGAAGCGCAAGTTTCCAGATAAGTTCAAAAGTAAGAATATCCTGAGAAGCAAGAAGTAAAAGAACACCGATCACAAGACCGATGATATTACCCGTCTTTTCTTTCTCGGAAAACAGACCGATAAGGCAAGGAACTATTATAAACAAAGTCCACCAACCGTCAAAGAAAATATTGACATTGATAACATTTGCGGCATTCAAAGCAATAAGAACACCTGCAACTATAAGAACAATGCCCCATAAGATATTACTGAGTTTTTTCAATTTGAACACCCCTTTTTATATTTATGCTTTCTTGATTGCTTTTAAAATTGCTCCGATTTTAGGCGGAGTTCCGTAAAGCAAAACACCGACACGGTATATTTTTGCGGAAATAGTACCGATCAATACAACTGACACAGAAAGAACGGATATACAGATTGTTATTTCATACCAAGGAACCGTACTCATAGCAATTCTTGCGAACATAGCAATCGGAGCGGTAAACGGGATATAAGAGCAGACTTTCATAAGAACATTATCTACTGTTCCGCTGGCAAATGAAAAGACAACCACCATAAAACCGAAAATAAACAGAAGAGTTATCGGCATTACAGCTGTATTGATATCTTCAAGCTTTGAAACAGTAGAACCGACTGCTCCGAAAATAAAAGCATAAACAAGAAAACCGAGAACGAAGAAAACAAGCATATAGATAATAAGCTCTATCGGGATATCAAAGAAAGACGATGCCATTCCGAATTCGTCCCAGTATGTTCTGTTAATATTAAAGCTGACAAATGCGGATCCGAAAATGCAGACAAGCTGTGTAAAGCCTGCAAGACACGATGCAAAAACTTTTCCGAACATCATACTTGACGGTTTTGCGCTTGTTATAAGCAATTCCATAGCACGAGAACTTTTCTCTGTTGCGACATTTGTAGAGACCATCTGTCCGTAAAGAAGTATGACCATATAAAGAGCAAGGATCATTATATATGTATAAAAATAATTCACCATCTGATCTTTACCCAAGGTGACTGTCTCGTAACTGACATATGCATTGAGGACATTGAGAGCTTCTTCCTCGGAAAAACCGCTGTTCATAAGAGAGTTCTGCTGATAAAGAGTTCGAAGGAGCTCACTTGCCATTTCGGAATTCATATCATACATTGAAAGATTCCCAACGTAATATGTAAAATAATTGAGACCGTCAAGAACAAATGCGCATTCCGCATCTCCCGATCGGATCTTTTCTTCGATTACGGAAATGTCTTCTTCAGTAAGCTCAACATTATAACCCGGGAATGAATTTGAAAAAGCCTCTTTTATCATCTCGGAATTCTCGCCGTTATAGCCAAGGAGCATTATAGGTCCGCTATTTCCCGATTCAACGTAGACATCTTCCGAGGATATGTCTTCATCTGTATACACATCTTCAATCGATGGTTCAGGAATAACCGCATCATTTGACTCG
>SVMP01000199.1 GCA_015067385.1 Oscillospiraceae bacterium
CCTATGGAGAAGTACTCAAGTAGGCCGAAGAGGCGCCCCTGCTAAGGGTGTAGGTCGGGTAACCGGCGCGAGAGTTCGAATCTCTCCTTCTCCGCCAAAGAAAAAGGACAGTCTTTAGACTGTCCTTTTTCTTTGCCGTCAAAAGATTCGAACTCTCGTGACGGGGACCGGACAAGAGATCTCTCGCAGAAGAATGCGCCGCTTTCTTCGGTAAGTACAGCAATGATATATAAAATAACAAAAAGGCACTTTCTATGAAGCATTCTTCTAAGAAATTTGAGGAACGTTGTTCCGAAAAATTTCCAATTTGAGGAACGTTGTTCCGAAAAATTTCCGCCGCCGGGGGCGGATAAAGGGAGTGCGAAAAGGGAGAAAACAAGGAGAGGCGGAAGAGACAGCGTCGCGCCCGCCGCGACTATGTTTTCGACTGGGGCGGTCATAGATGAAACAGTTTCGTATAACCACCAAAACCGACACACAATAGACTGTCCTTTTTCTTTGCCGTCGAAGGACGGGCAAGAGACCTGCCTGATCCTTGCCAAATAAAAATAGCGGCATAAAAACGAAACTACCAACATAGCGTTCACAAAGAATAACGGGTATCCGGATCTCACCGAATACCCGTTATTTCGATAAAACAAAGAGATTTTACCATTCAAGCGGAACTTTAGTGAAATTAGGCTCGCCGTCAGGCAAATAATAACCGCCTTCTCTCATACGGTTAACCCCGTAGGATAACATTTTGTTATAGAGTTCTTTATTAAACTCACTGTATTCCGCAGAAGTTATTTTACTGAAATACAATTCTGCCGCAATTTTCAAAGTAGCTTGTTCGTCTTCTGCAATTTCCAATCCACTAAGAGCATTTTTAAATACCTTAACGAGATTTGAAAATTTCTGAGCTCTGACTTTAGATCTGTAATAAGAATCAAGCCGCTGTACCTGGATCAACGCTTTATCTATTTTAGCTCTTTGAACATCATTTTCGGCAAGCTCCATTGCTTTTGCGAAAAGATCATACCCCTTATCTATAATTTCAGCCTTTTCAACATGACTGTAGTAGGTGGAATAGGGTGTCCAATCGGTGGTCTCATAATTTTGGATCATTTCAAGAGTTACACCCTCGGGAATTTCTGTAGTGTCCCTTGTATGGACGATCTCATTGGGATATACTTCGGCCTGAAGGCCTTTGTGGTCTTCGTAACAACTTGCGTGGAAATCTTTTTCGTGATCAAAGCGATAATCTAAAAATTCTTTAAGATATGTCCAGCCAGGACCGTAAACATTCTGCATGAAGTCTTCAATAAGACCATAGTATTCTTCGTCGCTCATATAGGGGTCCCAAAGCAGCTGTAAATACAAATATGCACGAAGCTCTCCGAACTCACCACTGGAATTCGGACTGGAACCTTGACCGTCGCCCTGGGCAAAAACACCTTTGACTTTATTGTCTGCAAAGAATCTTATGTTTTTTTTCAAAGTCTCAAAGGTAGAGAAATTGACACAGTAATCGCTGTAATTCGTTACATAATCCCAAATATAAATCGCCTTGCTGATCTCTGCCCAGTTCTTTAGATCTTCAGCGAAGGAATTATCGCTTACGACTGAATTGCTCGGCTGGTATGTTATAACATCACATTCGTCGTAGGGGTGATTCTTACAGGTTTCAATAGGACAAAGGCGAATAATAACATTTTCTGCAGGCTTTGTCACACAAACATCTCTTGTGTACTGGTAAGCAAGTGTTTGAAATTTAACATCGGGAAATTCATCTTTAAGGGCTGTTGCGATTGCGTTTACAAAACGGATAACGGCACCGCTGTACGCACCGTTTTCCTCAGCATAAACAGCCTGACAGTCTGAACACATACAAGGTCCGCCGCCATCATTCTGAGAAATATCAACAACTTTAATATTGGGCGTGGAGTTTATCCAATTTCTCACTGTTTCAATAGACATCTGCAAAACAGTTTCATTTGTAAGACACAGCTGAACCGGCGAGGACGAGTTCTCAATAATCGTACCGTCATCGTTATGAGCAAAATATTCGGGATGGGTTTCAGAATATTCCGAAAAGCTTACAAGATACACGAAAGAATGAACAAAAGGATTTACAATATATTTTCCGCCGAATTCTTTTGAAATATCTGCGTTTTCCGTCCATCCGTTCAGCTTTCTTTTAACAGAAATATTTTGATTTGCATAATCCCACCAATACGCAGACCTATACTCCATAATCGGGATCTGTTTATCTTCCTCGATCCTTTCAAGAGCTATCGTCTTCATCTCGGGAACCTTTTCGACATCAGCAGTGTAGAAACCGCAGCCGAGATAACTTTCAAGGAATTCATAGACTGCGTAAAGGGTGCCTCTCTGTTCACCGCCCACAAGGAAGAGCTTCTGACCATTGGTTTTAATAACGAGTCCGTCGTCACCGAGCTCGTCACGGTCAAATTCTCCTTCGGCTTCGCGGTTCGTTTTGCCGACTACAATTTCTTTTTCAACGGGCACTGTCGCATCGGTAACGATGGGGAGTTTAGCACCGCTTATCTGCTTGATGTAGCTCTGCAATTCCGTAGAAGCGGTAACCTCTGAAATATAAGCGTTTTCGCCTCTTACAATTACATATTCGGAAACTCCGTCAACGACAAGATTTAATGTACTGTCAAGGACTTGCTGACTGCCGTCGGTGTCATCTGCGGGTCCGGTTGCGTTGCATGCCACAAGTACCGCCAACACCATAGATATAATAAGAAGCATGCTTAAAAGTTTTGTTTTCATAAGATTTACCTTTCCTGTGGTGTTCAGGTTTTTAATAAACCGATTTTTTGTATACATTATAACGATCAACAAAGCTTATGTCAAGTACGCTGTGACAGATCCCCGTCATCCGATGTTATTCTTCTTATCTTCCCACTTCTGTTTTTGTCAATATTCGTTTTGATTTTTATAAAGGCTTTTTTTGAAAACTAAAGGTATCCTTTAGTTATTCTACGGTATGCCATTATTGACTTCACTTTTTACATACCGTATAATAAGCACAGATCGAGGGCTCGCGATACTAAATCAAATTCAAATTAAAAATGGGACCCTACCCCTGAATTTCCTAACTTTTTGTGCCGCTGTAAAAGCGGCGGAACGGAGATTAATATGAAACTTCTAATAGGTGAAAAAATAAACTACTACAGAAAGCAGAAAAATATGACACAGGAACAGCTTGCCGGACAGATCGGTATCTCGGCTCAGGCTGTTT
>SVMP01000019.1 GCA_015067385.1 Oscillospiraceae bacterium
AGACTGTTTTTACAGCTCCTTCCGTCCCTCCTTTGGATTTAATGACGGATACGAGCGAAAGGTCACGTTCCCCGATCGCCGCATGCGCTATATCACCATCAATTTCCCGTCCTACAGCCACGTCACCAATCTTTATATTGGATTACAGCAGGATGCAACGCTGGGAGGCGGTTTGAAATACCTCCCGATCCTTCCCGTTGTCTATTACGGTAGCTCGATAACTCAAGGTGCGTGTTCATCTCGTCCGGGAAATATTTATCAGAATATAATTGCACGCCGTTTGAATATCGACTATATAAATCTCGGTTTTTCGGGCAGCGCAAGAGCTGAAAAAATAATTTGCGACTATATGGCAACGCTTTCGATGTCTGCTTTCGTTTCGGATTATGACCACAATGCGCCCGATCCCGATCATCTTGAAAAAACTCATTTTGAACTTTACAAGACGATCCGCACAAAACATCCCGATATTCCGTATATCATGATAACTCGTCCCGACTACCGAAACGGCGATCGGACAGAGCAACGCAGACAGATCGTTATTAACAGTTACGAAAGAGCAAAAGAGCTTGGCGATAAAAATGTTTATTTTATCGACGGTAAGGAGTTCTTCGTCGGAAAATATGCCGATATGTGTACTGTTGACGGCTGTCACCCGACCGATCTCGGCTTCTCTTTTATGGCGGATACGATCGGAGATGTCCTTGAAAAAGTTTTGCCGCTTTAATTTTTTTTTATCAGTAGAAGGAGGAAGAAAAATGAAAACAGTAAGGGAAAATTGCTTTAACTATGAATTGATCCTTGAATGGAAAGGCGACGTTTTCGGACAGATCGAAATAGATTATGCCCAGGATTTTGAAAACATAAACCATGCTATTTTAAGAATATCCGCAGACGGTGTTAAAATGGCAATTAAATCTCCCCATGGCGAACAGATACTGAAAACCGATGATCATGTTCCTCAAGGAAAAGTCATATTTCTTCGCAGGGGTAATTATGCACGTGTCCTTTATGACGGCAGGGAAATGTACTTGCAGGGAGGAACAGGCGAATGGTACGGTCACTATATGGCGGAAAAAGCTGTTCTAACTATTGATGATTCGGAAAACAATTTGATTTCATGCCTTTATACTTCTCTTGATTGGCTCATAGCGCCCGATGCTCCCGCTGTAACTGCAGGCGAAGACGGCACATATTACGAACAGCAGATAATCCCCGGTGCCGTTATTGAACATGACGGTGTGTGGTATATGTACTGTATGTGCGGAATGAAGGGAAACGAGGAAGGTTCTTCAAAACGTGTTATCGGTGTTGCGACATCAACGGACCTCGTCAACTGGACTGTTATGCCTAAACCTCTTATCGATCACGGAATACTCGGTGTTGAAGGCGAAAATCTGTATCCAAACGCTTGCTTGAAAAATGCGGACGGTAAATTTGTACTCTTTTTCTCTGCGCAAGCATTTCCCAAATGGATCGGCGTATATGCCCTGATTTCGGATTCTCCTCTCGGTCCGTTCGTTCTTTGCAAGGAAAATCCCGTCATTCCTTCCGATAAACCAATGCATGAGTTTGATGCTGTTGAGTGTAATTTGCCTCAAGGCAGATATTTATTGTATTTAACAACATTTCAGCAAGGTTCCGATACCGAAAAAGCAGGCGACAGAGGTATTCTTTATTTCAGTGACGACCTTATTCATTGGAAAAAGGATACGGATATGGCTCCGTTCCGTCCCGAAACAGAGAACGGTTGGGATTTCGCTCATGTCAGAACGAGAGGAATCAATAAGATCGGAGATACGTGGTATCTATGGTACGAGGGCGTAGGTCATTGGCATGCTCCAAAGAACGATTTTGATGATGAAAACGCATTTGTTAACTGTGAGTGGTGGGATGTCGTCGGACTTGCTCGTTCAAAGGATCTTCAAAATTGGGAATACTATCACCGAAATCCTTGCTTTGTTCCTCAGGGACGTTCGATTGACAGATATGACAGCAGATGGGTCGGCTGGCCGAGAATGGTCATAAAAGACGGAAAGGGTTATATCTTCCATTCTGCAAGCGGTCGAAAAGTTCATGTCGGCTGCAGAACGATCGATATCGATGCTCTGACCGATTGGAAAACCGAAGGCGGAAAGATCGAAAAGTTGATTTAAATATTTTCCGAAAACAAGTTCTATCATTGGTTGATGGGCTTGTTTTCTTATCTCCGAATCGGAGAATTATCATATTTTTATTCGCTTGACTCTACGGTTGGTTTCGTATATAATATACTCACAAGGCCGGACTTGAATTTGTATTTGAGGTTATTAAAATGTGTGAATTGAATTTTGGAGCAAAACTTACAGCTCTCCGTTCGGAAAAAGGCGTTACGCAGGATGAAGTTGCGAATGCACTTGATATTTCGAATAAAACAGTATCAAAATGGGAAAACGGTTCATCGTCTCCCGATCTTGAAATGCTCGTTCGCATTGCTGAATATTTTGATGTAAGTACTGACTATCTGCTTAACGTCTCCCGAAAAGGGTCTGTTAATATTGCCGAAGCTATCGACCGTGAGTTTTCAGGTATTGGCAGGTGCGATGCTGTTTTAAAGATATTTGAATTGGAAGATAATATTTTTGCTTCAGCATTTGGACGAATGGGGGATTTGTCTGAAGAAAGAGAAGTTATCCCAGAGGTTTTTGCAAGAGGGCCGAGAAAGATCATAAGCAATGAATATGTTTATCAGATGAATGTCGGCTCTGAAAACTTGAATATGTCTTGCTCTCTTTTTAGGAATAAATCCAATTTTGCGTGGCTCAATGATGAGGAGAGCATTCGTCGGATGTCAGACCTCTTCGGATTTTTTGCGGATAAACTGTCATTTAAAATTTGCAGGGCTCTTCATTCAGAATCTTTTCCGGTTAATTTTACGGCAAAATATCTTGCTTCTGCTGTCGGATCCGATGAGGAACATGTGACCGAACTTCTTGAATATGCATGTCGTATAGAACTTTGTGATAAACAAATGGCACATTTGAACGATGGTGATATGTATGTTTATACATCTCATGGGCATGGTCGTATATTAATGTTGCTTTCTGTTGCGTATGAACATATGTGCGGAAAAAATTGCCATAGTTATTTTAATGGAGGTTCATCTAAAATGATAGGGGAGATTAAGAAATGAGCTTATCCGAAAATATCAGAAAATTCAGAACCGAGAAAAATATGACACAGGAGCAACTTGCAAATCTTCTCGGTGTGTCCTCTCAGACAGTCTCAAAATGGGAGACGAGCGAAACATACCCCGACGGATCGCTTCTTGTTCCGCTTGCAAATACTCTTGACGTCTCTCTCGACAGGCTTTTCGGTAATCAGAACGTCTGTGTCGCCGATATTTCAATTTCCGTAATGAATGTTTTAGCTAAAGAGTCAGATGAAAATAAATTTGATTTGGCGAGAACTTTATGCTGGTATATTGAAAAGGGATTGTTCGGTTTGCTTGATGATACAGACGATCTTTTTGAAACTGCTGATTCGGTTAAAAATGATTCATATATTCTTAACGATCGTGGCTTTACGCAGATCTCAAACGGCAAAGCCCCATTCTTCTCTCTGTTTCCCGAACCGGAGTGCGGTTGGGGCGAGATTATCGGTGACGGAGAAGAGATGCGAAAGATCTTCGAATGTCTTTCGTCTCCCGAAACGATGAAAGCTATTTTGTATATTCACAGCAAAGAATCAAATTATATTTTCGAGGATGTTGTTCTTGTTCGTGAATGTAATATCCCCAACGAGTGTCTCGAAAAAGTTGTTTCCGATCTTTTGTCGCTTAATCTGCTTGTTCGTAAAGATATAAATATTGACGGTAAAGATACTATTCTTTATGAAACAAGACCTTCTCATAAAATAATAGCACTTCTGCTCTTTGCTCAAAATATGAATTATTCGGGTGGTTATTCGTATCAGATTATTAATCGATCGGAAACGCCTTTCTTAAGATAATATGCAAACCCTTTCCATTATCGGAAAGGGTTGTTCTTTTTATATAGGTGTAAATGTGTCTTACTTTACATTAAGGCTTGTTCTGTCCTTTTATATTGGGCTTGAGCTCGGATTTTCGCCCGTAAAAGCAGATGACTTGACAATAAAGTGATTTTGTGGTATAATGTACATATAAATACTATATATAGTAGAAAACGGTGTTGTATGAGCTCTTTCAGAAAGATCATATCTGCTTTAATAATTACCTTGGTCATGGCTGTAATGCTTATGACCTTTACTTCATGCACCGAAAAGGATATTGAAGTTTATGATAATCTTGAGATGACGATCCTCAAAGACCTCATCGAAGATATATCTCAATACGATCTTTCCGTTACCGCAAAGCGTACTCTTGACGATGTCATAGCTCTTTATAACGATGAAACTGTTTCGGATTTCGATATTTCAGCCGCAATAGTATCGCTGTCAAAAGTTAAAAACGAAATACTGCTTCAACCTGTTATTTTTATTGACGGTGCAGCCGAAATGAAAGTCAAGACAGCGTTGGGACTTCCTCAAAACGCTCTTATCACCGTTTCCGATATTCTTAAAGTTAAGGAACTTGATCTTTCTTATACTGAAGCCGATGCTGCCGCAGGTCTTCCGAAGATCAATTTTATATCCGATTTTGCCCGATTCCCGAGCCTTAAAAAACTCAACGTTTCAGGTCATTCAATATCCGATTTCAGCGGAGCCGAAAAGCTTGTAGGGCTGACTTCTCTCGATATTTCAAACAATGTTCCCGAGGCTGTCGTTCAGGTCGATCTTTCTCCTGTTTTTGCCTTAACATCTCTTGAATATCTTAATATTTCCAATAATTCCATTACCGACATCGCAGAGCTTTCTTCCATGATCGCTCTTGAATACGTCGATATCTCGGAAAATCCCGTTAAGGATCTTTCTCCTCTTGCGGCTCTTCCGAAGCTTGAAAGACTTACGGCGAGAAACTGTGAGTTCGATTTTAACTATCTTCGTGCGCTTCGTTCTCTTTTAACTCTCGATGTCTCCGATTCTGTTTTGTCTTCGACCGTTGATTTTTCTCTGCTCACGACCCTCAAAAATCTAACCGCTGAAAATATTCCCGCATCTCAGGCGTTGACGGTTTCCGGGCTTACAGGTCTTGTTTCTCTCGATATTTCAAATTGCGGTCTTTCCGATATTTCATTTGTTTCTGCATTTGAAGAGATCGTTTATCTTGATATATCCGATAACGAAATAACGGATTTTTCCGTCCTTTCGGAGCTTTCTTCTCTTGCAACGCTCGATGCGTCCGGAAATAATGCCGTATCTGTTGTTTTAGGATACATGCCTTCTCTCATGTGTGCCGATTTTTCCGATAATGAAATTTCGTCACTTTACATGAATTCCGATTATACGTCTCTCGGAAAGCTTAATGTTTCTTCAAACGAGCTTTCGGTTTTTGTTTTAACAAAAGCAGAGTGGCTGTCAGAACTTGATGTTTCCGATAATAATTTTACAGACGCCTCTTTTATTTCCGCATTCAAAAATCTCAGATCTCTCGATATTTCCGATAATGAAATAACTTCTCTTAATCTTAACGGTCTTGCAAAGCTCTCTTTTCTCGATGCTTCGGGCTGTCCGTTATCTTCAACTGCAGGCATTGCGTATGCAACGGCTCTTACCGATCTTGATCTTTCCGCAACGACCGTTTGCGATATTGACGGTCTGAAAACTCTTTCCGCATTAAAAAAACTTTCCGTCAAACTTAATCTTGTCGAAGATATCTCTCCGCTTTCTGTTCTTACTTCGCTCGAAGAACTCACTCTCATCGGAATGCAGCAGAGTGAATGGTCCGTTTTTACAGGTATGACGGAACTTCGCAGTCTTCGTATTCTTTCGTCGCCCGTAAAACAGCCGCTTATTAAAAACCTGCCGAAACTCGAATATATCGAACTTAACGGCTGCCGCTCGGTAACGGATATTTCTCTTATTACCGATCTTCCGTCTCTTACGGAGATGTTTATCAATAAAGTAGATATCCCGTCTCCGGTAGTTCACGGTCTTCCGTCTCTTAAGAAACTTACCATGACAAATGCGGATATCGAATACGTCAATATGATAGACGATCTTCCGTCTCTTGAATATCTTGATATTTCAAATAATGATTTTGAGGCTCTTGAATTCGGAACATCATTGCCCGCTTTGAAATATCTTGATCTTTCGTCTTCCAGAATATACGTTATTGACGATCTGAACATCACAATGAATATGGGCTCTCTCGATCTCAGCGATAATTCCATAAAAAAAATAGGCAAACTTTCCGAACTTTTCACAGAGCTTGAATATCTTGATCTGTCGGAAAATAAAATAAAGGATTACTCTCCTCTTGAAAATATTCGGATAGGAGAGTTGGTTGAATAATGTACAGCGAAAATTATAAAGCAAATAAATTAAGTTTTTGGCTTGTTCTTGTTTGTGTAACAGTTGTGTTTTGTCTTCTTTCTCTTCCCGAATGGCTCGGGTGGGAACAGTACAGCGGATTTTACGAGATAATCGTTCTTATTGCGGCTGCTGTGTTTATGTTTAACTTTATAAGACGCAGATTTTATGAGTATACTTACATCATAAACGAGGATATTATAACTGTTTGTCTTAAAGTCGGATCAAAGGATTCCGTTATCTGCCAGATACCTGTTAATAATATCATTGATGTTTTTGAAAACAAGGATCTTGATTCTGTTAAAAAAGAATACGGTGTTGAAAATATCGTACGCTGTAACGGCGATATGCTCGGCAATAAGGGAACGAATATTGTCTATATCGATCCCGAAAAAACCGTAAAATCTTTATTGATCTTTATGCCAAGCGAAAAGTTTACTGAAATTTTACAAACCAAACGTATTGACAATCATGTGAAAATATGATATAATATTCGAGCACAATGAAGAAGACTCTGTCTCACCTTGTCCGATCATTATCGGCGGGTCAATATCGTAATTAACGCATTGCGTTCTTTTTACGGCGGACAGATTCTGTCTGCCGTTGTTTTTATTTAAGAGAAAAGAAAAATTATGGGGGGATCATTTATCAACGCGAAAACTATGCAGATAAACGAAGATATCCGCGATGCTCAGGTTCGTCTCGTAGGTGAAGACGGCGAGCAGTTGGGTATTCTTTCTGCCAAAGAAGCACAGAAATTGGCAATTCAGAAAGGTCTGGACCTTGTTAAAATAGCTCCTCAGGCAACTCCGCCTGTATGTAAGCTTATGGACTACAGTAAATACTGTTTTGAACAGGCTAAAAAAGCAAAGGAACAGAAAAAGAGCCAGAAAACCGTTTCTGTTAAAGAAGTTCAGCTCACAGTCAAGATCGCAGATCATGACCTTAACACGAAGCTTAATCATGCGCTTCGTTTCCTCAAGGACGGGGATAAAGTTAAAGTTGCCCTTCGTTTTAAGAGCAGAGAGATCCTTCATCCTGAATGGGGTACAGAGCTTATGGCTCGTTTCGCTCAGGGATGCGAGGAGTTGGGTGTTATCGAAAAACCGGCAAAACTTGACGGTCGCAATATGATAATGGTCATTGCACCTAAGACCTCAAAATAAGCTTTTTAAATTAATTCACATAAAGGAGAACAAAAAAATGGCAAATAAGATTAAACTTAAGTCGCACAGAGGCGCGGCTAAGCGCTTCACTGTTCTTAAGAGCGGTAAAGTAAAAATCAATCACGCTAACAGACGTCATATCCTTACTAAAAAGACGACTAAATACAAGAGAGGCCTTCGTAAAGGTACTTACGCAAGTCCTGCAAATGCTCCCACCATCAAGAAGCTTCTTCCGTATTAATCGGAGTTTCATTAATCGTTGCGGAGAAATATTTAATTAATTGGAGGAAATTTTAAATGGCAAGAGTTAAAGGCGCCATCATGACGCATAAAAGACATAAGAAGATCCTTAAGCTCGCTAAGGGTTATTTCGGAGGCAAATCCAAACTTTTCAGAACTGCTAACGAAGCAGTAATGAAATCCCTTGTATACGCATACACCGGCAGAAAACTCAAAAAGAGAGATTTCCGTTCTCTTTGGATCACCAGAATCAGTGCTGAATGTAAAGTAAACGGCATCAACTATTCCAGATTCATGAACGGGCTCAAAAAGAGCGGCGTTGTTCTCAACAGAAAAATGCTCGCAGAGCTTGCTGTTTCCGATAAAGCTGCTTTCGCTGCTCTCGTTGAAACCGCTAAAAAAGCCCTTTAATTAAACGATTATCGTTAAGAACACAAAGGAAAAGCGCTCTGTGCCTGAACCTTTGTGTTCTTCTTATTTTAAATTACGGAGTATTTATGAGAATACAGAAATTTATTGCCGAATGCGGCGTTTGCTCCAGAAGAGCAGCAGAAGAACTTGTTGCTGCAGGTAAAATTATGGTTAACGGTTCCGTTGCCGAGATAGGCATGGATATCGATCCCGAAAACGATCGCGTTCTTTATTCAGGCAAACGTATTTATATTAAAGCAACAGAAAAACAGTATTTTATTTTTTACAAACCGCGCGGCGTTATAACCTCTATGAAAAGAGAATCTGAAGATGAAAAGAGAGCTATAGTTGCTGATTTTATAAAAAGAATCAAGGGTAGAGTCTACCCTGTAGGCCGTCTTGACAGAGACAGTGAGGGTATCCTTATTCTTACAGATGACGGCGAAGCAGCTCTCAGAATGACTCATCCGCGTTATCATGTCAATAAAACATACCGTGTAACCGTTCGCGGCGACGTTTCGGAAAGTCAGCTTGAAAAACTCCGTAACGGTGTTCAGCTCGAAGACGGTCTTACCAAGCCCGCTACTGTAGTTATTCAGTCTCAGGCATCCGAAAAAGGAGAAACCGAAGATACTGATCTCTACGTTGCCGATAATGTCAAGATCATTAAAACAGCTCTTCATATGACCATCAGCGAAGGTAAAAACCGTCAGATCCGCCGTATGTGTGAAGCTGTCGGTCTTGAGGTCATGCTTCTTAAACGTATTGCTGTCGGTGAGATCCTTCTCGGCAGACTTAAACCCGGCGAATACCGTCCTATGACCGAACTTGAAAAGGAAAGACTTCTCAAGAGTCTCGGTCTTACATACGTTGCACCCGAAAAGAAGGCTAAACCCGTTGTCGAAACAAAACACGGTAAACCCATACATCGTCACGGAAGAGAAAAATCCGTAAACGAACGCAGATTTATCAAACAGATAAAAAAGCTTAAATAAAAGGCTTTTCTGCTTAATGTGCTGTTCAGTTTGTCGATGACTGTTTATTACCATTACAAAATGAATATTCGTTTATCTGTCATTCAATGTAAAAATATGATAAATAAGCGGTTTTTATGTGTTTTGAAATTTTTATGATTTATTTGTGCCTGTGGATAAAATAGCATGATTTCAAGGGTTTTCCACGTTTTCAACAGGGTTTTCCACAGATTTGCATATTCAAAACAAAAGTTATGAGACGAATAAACAGGGTTTTCCACAGGTAAGTCTGAAAACGTTGATAATTAAGGGTTTTTTTTCCACAGGCTAAATGTGACAAATATCTGCCGCATTTTTCCACAGAATCCACAATTCTCTGAAAGTCAGCATTTTCAAGGTTTTCCGAAAACTGTTCACAGAGTTATGAACAGTAAAGGTTTACCGCATTACAAATTGACCCGAATGCATACAAAAAAGCTTAATATGCAGTTTGTGTATTTTATTTTTTTACAACGATCTGCTATCAATACTCAATAATATGACACTAAAAGGAGAAAAAAATGAGCGCAACAAATTTACGTAACATTGACTTTAAAAAATTCATGGAAGCCATCGACCAGTGCAAAGGCGATGTTTTCCTTGTAACCGCCGAAGGCGACAAACTTAACCTTAAAAGTAAACTTTGTCAGATGATCGGTCTTACCAGCCTTATCGAAGGCGGAAGAATCAGCGAAGCAAAAATCGTATGTGAAAATACTGATGATGACAGCTTCCTTTTCCGATTCAATCTTTACGGTGATAAGGTTCTCGAAGAAAACAAATAATCGGTGAGTTAAAATGAATGAAAGCGGCAGAAAGTTAAAGATCCTTTATTTATTGCAAGTGCTTTATAAAAAATCCGATGAAAATGATCCCGTTTCTGTTGAAACAATAATATCGGAGCTTGCAAAATATAATATTTCCGCAGAACGTAAGTCTATTTATTCCGATATTGCGGCGCTTCGCGAATTCGGCATCGAAATAGAGACCGTAAAATCAAAATCTGTCGGTTACTACATAAAAAATAAAGTTCTCTCCGAAGAAGATATCGCATCTCTTTGGGATGCTGTTCATGCCGCTGAGTTCATCAGTCCGAAATATTGCGATAAGCTTAAAAAGAAGATCGAGGCTATTATTGGCGACAATGAGAAAAACCGTGTCCGTCGCCGTGTTTATACGGTCAACCGTGCTCTTCGAAATCCCGAAATATTCACGGATAATCTGAACATCGTCCATTCTGCCATCGCAGAGAAAAAACAGATAACTTTTGTCTATGACGATGCGATTTCTATCGGCAGAAGAGTTAAAAAAACAACCTTCTGCGCAAGCCCGTATATCGTTATCTGTCAAGGCGGTACGATGATGCTTATCGCAGGATGTCCCGAACTTGAGGGTCTTAACCATTTTTATATCGACCGAATGGAGTCTGTTTCTGTTTTACAATCACCGGCAACGGATGTCAGAGAATTCGTCGGGGATATGGAATTTGACCTTATGTGCTACTCCAGAGGTCTTTTTGATTCGTATTCGCCCGATTCTGTAAATGTCGTTCTTCGCTGTAATGAAGAAATGGTAAATACTATTGTCGGTACTTTCGGCAGATCCGTCGTTGTTTCTCCGTACGGAGGTATTGCAAGCGGCATTTATTCCGCTTCTTTTGAAACGGAGATCTCAGAGAGACTTATCTCATGGCTGTTTTTAAACAGTGCAACAGTGCGCGCTGTAGAGCCGCAGGAGCTCGTTGATGCACTTAAAGATGCCGCAAGAGATGTTTATATAAGATATTGCGATTAAGGAAATTTACTATGTTCAGAGAACTCACACGCCAAAATAAACAGATATCAGATCCCGAATGCATCGATATCCTTAAAAATGAGAAGAGGGGCGTTTTGTCCGTTAACGGTGATGACGGCTACCCTTACGGAATGCCGATGAATCATTTTTATAACGAAGCCGACGGCTGCATCTATTTCCATTGCGGAAAAGGCGGTCACAGAAACGATGCTTTAACAAAGAACGACAAGGTTTCGTTTTGCGTTTACGACAGCGGCTATCTCACCGACGGAGAATGGGCGCTTAACATCAAAAGCGTTATCGTTTTCGGTAGGGTACAGATCGTTTCCGATAAAGAAACAGTCTGCGATATAACAGCAAAATTGAGCCGAAAATTCACGCAGGACGAGGAATATATCGAACGCGAAATAGATTCTTTCGCCCACGAAACTATCCTTCTCCGCCTTTGCCCCGAACATATCTGCGGCAAACTCGTCAATGAATCTTAAATAACAAAGACCTTACGGATTTTCCGTAAGGTCTTAATTTTATTCTTCATTTATCGGTTCGCTCGAAACCCAGAAATATGTTCCGTCTTCGGCGAGCTTGAAGGTGTGCTTATAGGTTTGCATCATGTCTCCGAAAACAACAAGCCCCGGAAATCGTCCGCTGTAAAGATAGGTAACTTTTTCATTTTCATGATCGCCTACAGGCGTAACCCTGTATATTTGCGGTACGTTATTTCCATCGCATATCAGATCTGTTTGAGCGCCATCACTGTAAATGGCACTGACGATCATATCTTCATCTTCATTATAATCGTACTCAAAAGATATAAATTTATCGATAACATATGCGAACTCTCCGTCTGTTTCTGCATGTGATACAATGCTGTAATCGGAAAATCCGTAAGATCCGCCGTACCCCAGAGAGTATTTCAAATATTTTTCTCCATCATATGTTAAACCTTGAATACCGTAACCCGACAAAAAGCTTTTGTGTTCAACACGGACATCCTCACCGAACAATGTTTTTACCGCTTCGTTCATTTCGTTGGCGGTAAATACTGTGTATTGGATATCTTCCGTGATATATTCGCCGTTTACAAAAGAGTTTTCTGAATATATTCCTCCATCCGCAACAATGATTTCTCTTTTTTGTTCGGGCAGAATGTCATAAGCCAAAGCAAGAACATATTCGGAAGCCAGATCATCAAAAGTGGCACGCTTCGGTTGATATACGGTAACCGTATCACTGTTAGTTCTGCGGAACGGTTTAAAGTTGCAAATAGCTTCGTATACGGCTTCAAGATTGCCTTCAAAAGGTATTTCCGTTAACGAATGATCTTCTTTGCTGTTGTCGGATTCTACGATCGGCTCGCTTGAAACCCAGAAATAAGTTCCGTCTTCGGCAAGCTTGAATACATGTTTATACGGTGTACCGTATTTTAAGATTGCTTCTTCTTTTGTTTCGTAATTAAGATATGGGGAGGGCAATGTTTCGGATGTGTATTTATCGTTGACTATTTTGTATTCATCCGTGTATTTATCGGGAATTTCAATTACGTTGATAAATTCAGAGTCTCCGTAAAAGGTTGACTCTCCGTAAAAGCTTCCGAGTTGGTCGTCGAAAACAATGTCTCCGACATTAAGGTATTTATCATATATTATAAGATAATTTTCCGATTTTTCTGCCGAGGTCGGTATGCTATAATAATTATTACCAAATTCGCCGCCACCAAGGATGCCCTTCCATTCGTATCGTTCTTTTTCATTGTTATAGTTGGGATAACATATCATATCATATCATCCCGACACCGAGGTATTTCATGCGTGAGTTTAACTTCTTTGCCGAAAAGTTCCCGAGCCATTTGCTCAACTTGTTCCGTTTCAAGATAGTACAACCGTCCGTCATAATCTGGATTATAAGGATTAGGTTCATCAAATTGCTCATATGGCCAAGTTTCTTTGATGTAATTATAGTCTTTTACTGCAAAAACAGCGAAAAGTCTATCTTGATTTGAAAGATCTTTTTCTGTTACACGGTATGTTCGATATGTATTTATAGTGTATTCGGTTTTTTCTGTGGTGTTAGACCTGTTAATTGCCTCTGCAAACCGAAGTTTAAACATATCGTAAGTTTCTGCGACCTCAGGCTCTGATATATATATCGGACTGAAAACCTCCGTTTCCGGAACGACTGCCGGGTCATAAGGCTCGGAGCAAGAGCAGAAGAGAAACATTGATAATGTAAAAATCAGAAGCACAAATAATGTGTGTTTTGTTTTCATAACCGTTAAACTATCCTCCAATCTTTTTATTGTATTTTTTACTAATCGATCTTTTTAGTTTGTATCTTATCCTCTCAATGTTTCCGAGGTGCCTTTTGTGAATGTATTGTGGATCGCGATAGCCGAGAATATCAGTGCGAGGATTGCCGTTCCGACGAAAGATACAACAAGGGTTCGAAGATCGAGGGTATAAAGATCAAAAAGTTCTATCTGTGAAAGTATCGTTTCCGTCAGAACGCTCATTATTAAATTGCCTATAATGAAGCTTACTCCGACAAGCGCCATGAAAGAGAGAAATGTATCAAGAAGAATGAGTTTTGGCGAATATCCGATAAATTTTTTGACAGAAAGAATATGCTTTTGCTTTAATACGTAATATGAACTGAATACTATTGAATTTATCATTGTTAAAACGAACATCAGCCCCATTGTCATTAATGATGTCGAAACATTTACGATAGGAGGATTTTCATATGTCAGAACGTTCAGTTTACCTGCCAACTGTGCAGTGAAATTGGCTTCAAGTATTGCCAGTGAGTCTTTGTCTTTCGCATCGAGAGTGTAACTTCCTGTAGTATTCGATGCATTCATTGCATAGCCCATTGGTACAAAAACCGTGAAATCCATATTGCTTACAGAACCCTCTTTGCCGAAAACGCCGATAACTTCAAATTCGGTATTAAGGTGTTCGTTTTTATAATACTCTTTGCCGTCTTCACCGGTATAAACGTAATTGTTATAGATCTCCGGACCTACAACGGCAAGCGGATTATTGTTGAGATATTCATTATCGGTAAAAAATCTGCCTTTTTGTATGTCGAGCATCGGAACGTCGCCGTTTAAATATATGCCCCTGACAACAATTCGATTTTCTCCGACGTATTCCATGCTTACATATTTATTTACAACGATATCCTTGCCGAGGGCTTCAAAATCGATTTTTTCATTCATGTTTTCGGTATATTCTTCAACTGAAACAGATGCGGTCTTTGCTATCTCGGTGTTGAATCCCATATAATACATATCGATCTTTTCGAGCGAAAACGCAAAACCCGAGATAAACATCATGAAAATGCTGTGGAAAACGAATGTCATCGCAAGCAATGTTTTGTAAACGGTTATCTTATTGCCGCGTTTTATATCGTTTCCTCTTATGAGGGTGGCAATGCTTACAGTGCTGAATTTTATCTTCATGCTTATCACGACCGCAATCGCACTTAAAATAAACATTACAACCATTATCGCACATGTAAGCCAATAAGCCGGTACGGTGACATATCTGTCATTTGCGGTTGTCATTCCTTTTATGACATTATATATTGTAAACAGATTTGACGATAAAACCATCGCTACCGTAAAATATGCCGCCATTATCGATATCGACTGACCGATCATACCGATCTGCGTTTGTCCCACAAGCATACAGATAGCGTTCTTTTTCATTTCACTCTCTGCTCGGTATAACATTATAAATACGACCGAGACAATAGCCAGCATTATTGATATGATTATGAAAGAAAGGCTGATCTTGTATCTGTCCTGATAATTGCTTGAAAGAACTCTTTCAACTCTTGATTTTGTAATTTGAATATAATCCGTAAGTTCGTATTTTTCGACTACTTCTTTTATCATCGGCATTATGGTATCATATGTCCCGCCGTCAAATATAAGATTTGCGCCGTATATTCTTAAAGAGTAAATACCGAGTAAATTATCGTATTTTTCAAGATATTCATCAAGACTTAATTCAAGATACGGTATTAGTGCCGCATCATCGTATCTTAAAATATTAGAAGCGGATCCGACTGTCGTATAATATTGGTCTTTTTCAATAAAGCCGCATACTGTGGCTTTGGTTAGATTTGTGATGTTTTGATTTCCGTAATGAGCGAAATACAGGACATCGCCTATTTTATATTGATCTCTGAAATTGTTACCTAAAAGGATCTGAGTTCCGTTTTCGTAATTCGTATAGCTTTCCTCACTGAAGTATTCGCCCTCAGAAAGCTTTATATCGAAAAACTCAAGGTGATCTTTCCCAACATAATACGAGTTGAATTGAGCAACTGTATTTCCTTCTGTATACTCCACGTTTGCTTGGGAAATATCTATCGGATCTCCGATTTCTTTTCCTTCGATATCTTTGGGGTCTGTCAATAGGGTGTGGCTGGTAGGTTCTCTGACAATTACGTTCAGTCCTTCTATTTGTCTTATTTCATTGTAAAACTGCTCGAGTTTTTTGTATAGTTCTATCTGATTATTGTACGCTTCCTCTTCTTTGAAAAATACTCCGGGTCCGAAAGGAGAAGTTAGAGTCATCGATTCTATAGATGAAATATTATCACTATCAGGCAATATATATGCATAATCTTTATCTCCCCAATTTATTTTAGCAGTATTAGCTTTTTCTGAAATTATTAACATATCTGTTAAAGACATGTATAATACAAGTCCTGTGACAGTCAATTGAATAAATAACAATAATGAGAACAGTGGCTTGTTTTTTATGCTTTGCCATAAGTCTTGAAAGAAATATTTCATAAAGATTCTCCTTTTACCGTATCATTTTGTAATTCCAACGTTTATTTTATTATATCACATATACATACTGTTGTCAATATCGTGGCTGATCAAGTCACTTATAAGTTTGTAATTATCTAAAAAAAAGAACTTCCCAATGAGGGAAGTTCTCGATTTATTTTTTATTATCCTTCGATCTTTACAGTTTCGTAGCCTTCTTCATCGACAGCGGCTTTGAGGGTTGCGTTGTCAACGTCTTTTATTAAAGTAACAACAGCCTTTTTGCCTGCGAGATCAACAGCGGTATCACTTACGCCTTCAACTGCGTTGAGCGCCTTTTTAACGTGAGCCGCGCATTTTTCGCACATCATTCCTTCAATGTAGATAGTTTTTGTCATTTGAGTTTCCTCCGTTATATTTTCATTATTTATATTTTCATCGCCGAGGATGCTTCCCGAAATTATCGGAAGATCAACAGCTTTTTTATGCGTTGAATGTTTTTTATGAATATCGAAAAGATTGAGCCTAAGCGCATTTGTAACAACGAACAAGCTCGAAAGGCTCATTGCCGCCGCACCGAACATCGGATCAAGTTCAAGTCCGATTATCGGAATGAACACGCCTGCCGCAAGGGGAATGCAGAGAACGTTATAGAAAAACGCCCAGAAAAGATTTTCCTTAATGTTTTTAAGAACTTGTCTTGACAGTCTGATCGCCGCAGGAACATCTTTTATTCCTGCTCTCATGAGAACGATGTCAGCCGCATCTGTCGCAATGTCCGTTCCTGCACCGACCGCAATACCCGTATCAGCTCTCGTCAGGGCGGGCGCATCGTTTATGCCGTCGCCGATCATCGCAACTTTGCCGTTTTCCGCAAGTTTTCTGATAACTTCCTCTTTCCCGTCGGGAAGGACTTCCGCAATGGCGTCCTCGGTGCCGATAGCCGTTGCTGTTGCTTTCGCTGTCGCCCTGTTATCGCCCGTCAGCATTACGGTTCGGATGCCGAGCTCCTTAAGCTCTTCGATTGCCGCTTTACTGTCGGATTTTATTTCGTCCGCCACGGCGATAATACCGAAAAGCTTACCGTCAGCCGCAAAATAAAGGGGAGTTTTTCCGCTTTCTGCAAGTTTTTTTGTTTCTTTTACAACAGCGGAAATATCGATCTTATTATCGTTCATCAACGAAATGTTGCCACCGATTACTTTTTTGCCGTTTACGGTTCCGACAACGCCGTGTCCCGGCAACGCAGAGAAATCTTCGGCTGTATAGGGTTCAAAATTAAGTTTTTCTGAATATCTGACAATAGCTTTTGCTATCGGGTGTTCGCTCTTTGCTTCAAGCGCCGCCGCTGTTTTAACAAGGTCCTCTGTCGTTCCGAACACAGCCGAAATATCTGTAACTTCGGGTCTGCCTTCGGTGAGAGTTCCGGTTTTATCGAACACGGCGATATCTGTTTTACCTGCAGCTTCAAGAGCCGCCGCTGTCTTGAATAAAATACCGTTCTTTGCTCCGACGCCGCTTCCGACCATTACTGCAACGGGTGTTGCAAGACCGAGCGCACACGGACAGCTGATGACAAGAACGCTGATCGCCCTTGCAAGCGCAAAGCCGAACGTCTGACCCGCAATGAGCCACACAATGAGCGTTACTGTCGCAATTGCTATGACCACGGGGACAAAGATCCCCGAAACTTTATCGGCAAGCTTCGCTACGGGAGCTTTTGTTGAAGCCGCATTTTCAACAAGCTCGATGATCTTGCTCAAAGCTGTGTCTTCTCCGACGTGTGTTGCTTTACAAACAAGAAAACCGTTCTGATTTATTGTTGCCGCACTGACCTTGCTTCCCACAGCTTTATCAACAGGAAGGCTTTCGCCCGTCAGAGCCGCTTCGTTGACAGCGCTTTCGCCCTCTGTGATGATTCCGTCGGCAGGGATACTTTCGCCCGGACGTACTGTAAAAATATCGCCCTGAACCATATCATCGGCAGATATTTCGATCTCTTTTCCGTCACGTATGACTCTTGCCGTTTTCGGAGAAAGATCCATCAGCTTTTTTATTGCATCGGTTGTTTTACCCTTGCTTCGTGCTTCAAGCATTTTTCCTACTGTTATCAACGCAAGGATCATTGCCGCCGATTCGAAATACAGCCCATGAAGCAGTTCGTGTGACGGCTCTTTTGTCATTATAAAAACAATTGCCGTGCTGTACGCAAATGCCGCACCGCTTCCGAGAGCTACAAGCGTATCCATATTCGGTGCGCCTCTTAAAATACCCTTGAAACCGTTGATGAAGAATTTTTGATTGATCATCATAACAAGAGCCGAAATAATCATCTGACAAAGAGCCGCCGCAGTAGGATTGTCTGCCAAAAAAGAGGGTAGGGGAAGCCCGATCATATGCCCCATTGAAATATACATCAAAGGAACAAGCAGTATCAATGAAGCTGTCAGCCTTTTTATGATATGCGGCGTTTCAGTATCTTTTAAGGATTCAGCCGATGATTTTTCAGTGCTTCGTTTCTCTGTTGAAGCCGATTCCGCACCGTATCCTGCAGCTTTTACAGCCGAACAGACCGCTTCATCGCTTATACTGTCGCCCGAAACCGTCATGGAATTTGTAAGTAGGCTTACGCTTACTTCCGAAACTCCCTTA
>SVMP01000020.1 GCA_015067385.1 Oscillospiraceae bacterium
TAATAATCAGTCTGCCATAAGCATTGATTTTGTTATCGCTGCCCTCACGTAGTCTCTTATTTCAACAGGAGCGGCGGACAGCGTGTTGTCCGATACCGCCGCACGTATAAGTTTATGCGTTTTTTCTTCAATATATCCGTACGATGCAAGATTTTGAAGAATTACAAACGCTTCAAACTGTGTCAGCGAATCTCCTATACTGTTTACAACGTGCATTAACTGTCGGTATCGGTCGTCTGCATATGTAACTCTCGTTATCTTTATACATCCGCCTCCGCCTCGCCTGCTTTCTATTCGGAAACCCTGTTCAGGCGTGAATCTTGATGATATAACGTAATTTATCTGGCTCGGAACAACGCCGAACTGCTGAGCAAGCTCGTTTCGCTTAAGCTCTATATCTCCGTTAGCCTCGTCAAGCATCTTCAGTATAAATGCTCCTATAAGATCACTCGTCTTCATTTCGTCACCGTTCCTTTCTTTGACTTTCTTTTTTTTGACTTTGACTATCTTTGACCTTTGTGATGTCATTATAAACCATCTTTGTGTCAGAATTATGACGAAAAGTTCATTGTAATTTGTGAAATTTTTATATACAAAAATTTTTTTTAATTCCCAAAACTATTGACTTTCGTTTGTAAATTTGTTATCATAATAAAATAAACAACCTCTATGTCACGCATAGTTTAAGGAGAAAATTATTATGCAGCAAAACAGATCGAAATTTGAATCCGACCTTTCCGATAAATTTTTAAAACCCGAGCTTTCCTTTAAAACAGATCTTCGTTGGTGGATGGCTTCCGGTATGCATACTAACGAAACGATAAAAGAAGAGCTTCTTGCGATGTATAACGCAGGGTTCAGCGGCGTTGAGCTTTGTCAGCTTACAGACAGTACGATCGACGAGTCGATCTACGGTTACGGCGGCGCTCAGTGGGAAAACGACGTTAAGCTTATTCTTAACACAGCGCTTGATCTCGGTATGTCCGTATCTTTAACATCCGGCGCAGGCTGGAGCACGGCAAACGTCCCCGGTCTTGATCCCGATTCTCAGCAGGCAAACCAATGTATCGTTCTTCTCAAGGAAGAGCTTTCCGCAGGTCAGACAAGGAACGGTTCGATTCCTACAGATAAAAGACTTCGTGAAAAATCCACCTTTATCGGTGCGATTGCAATGCGTAAGGTTTCCGAAAATGTCTATTCTCCCGACGGATATGTCGTTCTGACTTCCCTTGTCGAAGATAAAGCATTGTCATGGACAGCTCCCTGCGATGCCGATTATACTGTTATGTATTATTTTTCCCAGAGCACTGCTCAGGCGGCATCTCCCGCAGTCGAAAAATCGTATACCATAAACTATTTCGACCGCCGCGGCGTTGAAGCATTGAAAGTTTATCTTGAAAACAACGTTCTCAACGACGAGGCTCTCAATGAGAAGATCAAAAACGGCGATGTTCAGTATTTTATGGACTCCCTCGAATATTCTTCCGGCGCAGGCATTACGAGCTGGACAGAGAACTTTGCCGAAGAATTCCGTAACCGTAAGGGCTACGATATTCTTCCTTATATGTTCCTTGCCGAAAATGCGCCCAACTCAAATATCTGGATCTGGAACGATAACGCCGATCTCATAGGCTCCAATGTCCTTACCGATATTGATATGACAAAGCGTATTCTCAACGATATATTTGACGTTCAGACGAAGCTTTATATGGACGAATTCATCGCTCCGTTCAGAAGCTGGCTCAACTCTCGCGGGATTACGCTCCGTGCTCAGATCTCTTACGGCAAAAATCTCGAAATATCCGAGCCTATCGCCGCTGTTGACCGTCCCGAAGCCGAAAACCGTAATCAGAAAAATCAGCCCGATATGTACAGACTCTGGACGGGCGGCTCTCATCTTCAGAATAAAGTCCTTTCCGCTGAAACGGGCGGTCTTGATAATTCAAACTACAATTATACATATCAGCGTCATCTCCATGAGGCATACCGTCTGTATTCCGTCGGATTTTCACGCATAGTCTGGCATATCTGGTCGGCAATCTACGGTCCCACACCTGTCTGGCCGGGTTATGAGGGCGGCAACTGGATGGACGGCTTCTATAAATTCGGCACACGTGAACCGTCATATTCCGACTATCCGATGTTTAATGACCACCTCGGCAGAATTCAGAAGCTTTTACGAATGGGTAAAGCAGGCGTTGACATCGGTATGATAAATATCAAATACGGTCAGCATCTCGTTCACGGTGACAGAAAAGATTGGCTTCTCGACCACGAACCCATGTTCTTCCCCTCGCTCGCCCTTCAGGATAACGGCTATTCTTACGATTACCTCAGCCCGTCATTCCTCGATGCGGACGGTGTTTATTTTGATAAAGAAAACAAGATCCTTGAGCTTGCAGGCTACCGCGCACTCGTTTTGTGGCAGACCGTTCTTTCTGTTGATGCGGCAGAAAAGATCACGAAACTTGCCGAAGAGGGTATGCCCGTTGTTATTGTTGACGGTGCAGCCGTAAATTCTCCGTATCAGGGTGATGATCCCGAAGCACTTGCCGCTGTTATCAAACGTCTTACCTCTATTGATAATGTACGCACCGCAAAATCCGCTGACGATGTTCTTTCTGCGTTGCAGTCTCTCGGAATTGCTCCTTATGTCGCTTTTTCTGCTCCGAATCAGCAGATACTCACACAGACACGCCGTGTTGGCAATGATCGCTATATCTTTGCTTATAATTACAATAATTCCGAATCCGAAGAGTTCTTCTCTTCCGAGCTCGCTGTTGAAGGTCTTTTTGTTCCTTATGCTGTTGATACATGGACCGGTAAAGTCAGCCGCGTAGCCGCAAAATATGTTGACGGAAAAACTGTTTTTGATCTTTCTCTTACATCCGGCGACGTCGCATTGTTTGCTCTTGAAGCAATAGACAGCGAAGTTTTCGATGAAAATACGTATGATGTCAAAACCAAAACTCCGTTTGAGATCACAGACTGGGATCTTACGGTCGAATCATGGACTCCTTCCGATGTTATTGAAACAAGAACCGAAACTCTTCTCGGTGTTACTACCAATGAATATGCTTATAGAACCGATAAATCTACCGTCAGCGTAAAGCTTGACAAGCTTGTTTCCTGGGACAACATCGAAGAGGTCGGCAAAAATGTTTCCGGTAAAGGCTTCTATCGTTCTTCATTCATGTGGGACGGCGCTTCCGACGGCGCATATCTCGATTTCGGACGTGTTCCCGAAAGTATGCGTATAAAGATAAACGGCGTCGAGAGCGATCCCGTAAATATGAATCTTTGCCGTGTTGACATCTCCGATCTTATTAAAGTCGGCGAAAACTCCATCGAGATCGAATACAGTTCAAACCTCAATAACCTCCAGATCTCCCGCGGTAAAGTCAAAGAAAATATACTTGTCAATAATTTCGTCGGTTATCTGACAAAATACGAAAGCTACGGACCGAAGAAAGCCCTCGTTGTACCTTACGATAAGGTATAATAAAATTCAACATTCCAAGGTAATAAAAATCCTGCCTATAATTCAATAGGCAGGATTTTAAAATTTACAATAGAGTTATCTTTCAACCGATACCCAGCAGCCCTCTGCACCGAGACCGTTTTCGGGCGGCGTGAGAATACCTTTTTCTATAAGTTCTTCAACGACCGTGTCGAGCACCGGAATAGATGCAAGATCGTTAAAATACATCCAGTCTTCAATCAGATGATCGGGAACTGTCTTTTTAATAAGTTCTGCGATCTTTTCGGCAACCGCGTCGCAGTCTTTAACAAAAGAATCGTAATTGAGATTGTTACTGATCTTAAAAAGATCATCCCTGTTTTTCATCTCGCTTACAAGTATCTTCGTGTAAAGCATATCGCCTTCACGGTAGATGTATCCGCATTCGATCGCCTTTGCCGCATGCTCTTTATCAATTTCGGAAAGGGTACCTACATCAATTCCGTCGATCGCTTTAAGAGCCATCTGGAAAATGGGATCGGTTGAGATATTCAAACCGCAATGGAAATGAGCGCGTATGCGTGTAATATAAATGTTGTCCGCATGGATATTTTTAAAACCGCAGATATTCGATGCGTTAACGCCGTCCCAGCCGCCGCCGTAATGTTTTCCCGTATCAATGCTTCCGAACACGGTGAAAGGACGGTCGGGCTTTTCAATATCGGAAAAATATTTTTTCTTGAGAATGTTTTTTACACTCCATGAAAAAGCAACCGCAAGGTTGAATATCTGCTGCCAGAGAATGAGATTAAGGTCAACTTTTTTGTTGAGATAGGGGAATGCGAGATATTCGTCTTTCTTTTCTTCGATGTACTGTACAATACCTTTACAGATTACAGGGATCTGCTCGATATAGATATTCTGAGCCTTTTCGAGCTCTTTTTCGTCTAAAAGAATAAAATTGATCGCATATTTGCCGTTGTCGAGCTTACGAAGAAGACCGTATTTCCAGTCTTCGCCTCTTGCGAGAATTTCAAGCTCTTCTTCAACGTAGACCGTCGGAACATTCAGTTCTTCCGCAATTTCCGAAGCGCTCATCGGCTTCTTTTTGCAGAGCCATACGATATGCTTTGAAAATTGTCTGCTAGCAACATTTCTCGGGTCACCGACATTCGGATTTCCATTGCCCCAGATTTCAAAATTAATATTGGTGAGATTTGCGGGTCTGTTAATAATATCAGTCATTGTTTCTACCTCATTTTTCAGTTTCTTTCTTGCCGAAAAAAGTCTTTGACGTACTGCTGTCTCGCTCGAGCCGAGAGCTTTCGCAATATCCGAGGTGCTCATGCCGTCGAGATAAAAAAGGATCATAACGTCTCTGTATGCTTTTGTCAAAAACGACATTCTGCGGTAAACGGCTCTCAACATCTGCTCGCTGTCGTCATACTCGTCATCTTCAGCAGCGATCAGAGGCAGAACTTCGTCGGGATCTCCCTCGTAAAAAGAGTCGGAATGTCTTCTTCTGTCGTCGGAAAAATCGGCGTAGACGTTTCTTGCAACTTTCCATATAAACGGATAGATCTGATCTATCTCGCCTTCGCTGTTCGCCGCTTTAACGAGTTTCAGAATTATCTCCGAACAGAGATCCTGCGCCTCATGGCTGTCGTTCGTTCTTGCATAACAAAAGCCGTAGAGCTTATCCATCAGCATTTCGTCAAAATAATTCAGCAGTTCTTTCTTTTTCATCTTTTTTCCTTTTGATTATGATCGATCGATCTCTTTACAACCATATAGTCAGCCGAAAAAGTAAAATGTTAGGTAGACTTTAAAAAATTTTTTTCAGATAATAACAGCAGGACCCTCGCCTTCGATCGCATGGAGTTTTACTCCGAGTTTTTCCATCCAGCCACGCACGATGACTGTTTTGAATGTATGGGTGTTGAATCCCTTGCCTGTATCGTTGTTCCAGAGCCACATCGGAGCCGTCCACATACATACTTCCGGTCTTATTCTTTTATATACATTTTCTCCTGCGCCGTCCTGACCGTGATGCGCCATCTGAACTATATCGCTTTTCAGCTCATCGCCGTATTCTTCTTCAAGAAGGTCGCCTGCCCGAAGTCCGAGGTCACCCAAAAACAGCGCGGTCTTTTTGTTGGGGAACGTGAATCTGAAAACGACTGATGTGTCGTTTATTCCGATACCTTTCGTATCTGTTTCTTTTGTCAACGCCAACGGATCGTTCAGAACGGAGATATTTATCCCGTCAATTTCAAGCTCGTCATACTGCTTTACAACAAAAAACAGATCCGAGCGTGATTCTATAATATCGATAAATTCGTTGTTAACATCTATCGGCTCAATTTTATTTAACCAGTCTCTCGTCGGGAAATTATAATAGATCTTTTCAATAGTCATATCTTGCTGATCTTTCAGAATTTCCATAAGGGCGCAGAAATGGTCGTCGTGACAATGCGTTATAAGCCACATATCAACGTGGTTTCCGTATTCACCGATCTTTTTACGTAAATATTTCGCATCACCGGGACGTCCGCCGTCGATAACGATATTTTTCCCGTTCGGCGTACGTATTATATACGACATCATTTGAGTGTTTGTCATGTTCGGAGCCTGCAGGATCGAATATCCTCCGAGGCCGATATCCAATGTTTTCATTACAGTACCTCTTTCTTTACCATCCGAATTCGTCGTAATGAGGCTCGATTACTGTTTTGTTGTAATCATTGCCGCCGGGGAAGTTTGCGGATTTGAGAATACCCGGTGTGTAACCGTCCGCAAGCATTTTTTCTACGCAGACAGACGTTAAGCTCCACATGATATAGTCGCTCGCAATTCCCGATGCCGCCGCAAAACGTGCCTCTATGCCTTCAACTTCAAGCATCGCTTCCGCCGCAGGGGCGCAGTTATCGAGGGTCAGGGTCGCAAATTCGTAAAGTTTTTTGCCTGATTCATGAACAGGATCGACCTGTGTTGCGTATGTCATGCTTGTAAAGGCAATAACCTTTATACCTTTATGGACACAGTCCCACGCAAGATCCACCACTTTTTTCGTCCTGCCCGAAACGGAAGAAATAAAAAGAATGTCTCCCTCCTTGAGCTCCGTTTCTCCTTCTTTGTATTCTTTATAGAAGATCGGTCCGCCGCCTCGGTAGATAAGGTCTTTTTCAATGCCGTGAACGATAAGGCCGAGATATACCTTGCCGCCGTTTTCGACTGCTTCGGCAACCATTTCGCCTGCTTTGATTATATTTTCTCTCTGTGTTTGACGAACGGTTTTTAAAAGCTCGTCAATAGCCTCATGATATCTGTCTATAAGCATGATCTTTCTCCTTTACATATAAAAAATATTATCCTTATGTTCTGCAATTACCGCTTTGTTGTATGCGTCTCCGCCATCGATATTTCCGCTCATGAAAACAGGCGGCTTGATGCCTTTTTCCCAAAGGATCTCCGATGCACGTGCGGTTACTGCGTTGAGGATCGCCGCGCCGATAACTGTTGATGAAGATGCGAGCTTCTGGTCAAACCCGTCAAGCTTTATCGTTGCATCCCCGTGGTCGCCGTGATTGTCGATAAGTATGTCGGCAAAATCGTGAAGCATCTTGCCAGAGGGATGTCTGGATGTTACAGATGTTGCCGTGTTCATATTTGTAACAACAATAACGGTCATCCCTTTTTCTTTCGCACATTCCGCCATGTCGATCGTCACTGCGTTTCTTCCCGAAACGGAATGTATTATTATTACATCGTCTTTCTTGCAAGGCACGTTGTTCAGAATTATTTTGCCGTAGCCAGGAATACGTTCCATTTCACTCGTCATTGTCGGCGGTGATATCTCAAGCATCATTCCCGGCGCTCTGATAGGGTTGATAGTTACCATACCGCCCGTTCGGTAAAAAAGCTCTAAAGTGATCAGACCTGCGTGATTGCAGCCGAAACCGAATATCGAATTACCTTGTTCGTTTGCATCGGCAAGAATCTGTGAGGCTTTTTCCATATTGTCCGCTTCTTTGTCGAAAACCTCAGTCATGATCTCATTTATTCTGTTGTAATATTGATTTATAACACTCATGACAGTCTCCTCTATTCATATAAATAACAGTCGAATTTATTGCCTATTTTTCTTTTTATCTCTTCCATTTCCAGGCCATCTCTTCTCGCACGGATAACAACGCAGCCGACAACAGGGTCATGTTTCGGTCTGATTATTTCAAAATCGGGGAAAACACCGTGTACTTCATGTGAAAATGCTTCAAACATATAAGTGCAGCCTTTCCATGCACCGCCCATTGCAATTATCGGACCGTCAATGTCTTCTTTTGATCTATGTATCGCGGCAATTACCTGAAGCGAAAGCTCGTGTGCCGCATGTCTGTAAATATCAAGCGCAACTTTATCTCCCATATTTGCGGCTTTTGAAGTGATTCTCGTTACCGATGCTATCTCCTGTCTGGCATTCGGATTACGGTTCATCTTAAAGACGATCTCCCACGGGGATTCGACTTCGAATTTTTCCAATATCATTTTGCTCATCATTGTCGGGGGACGTCTGCCGTCCCATTCATACATCAAAGCTTTTATCGAGTTCAGACCAATATCATAACCGCTTCCTTCGTCTCCGAATAAAGGCCCCCAACCGCCGACAACCATAGTTGTTTTTCCTTTTTTTATAACAAAGGCATCAGAGCCGGTTCCCGATAATGCCAGAACCCCCGTTTCGTAAAACGCCGATGCTATGCCCATATGCGGTTCGTGGCATCTGTTAAAAGATGAAACTTCGCATCTTTCCGATATTGCTTTTTCAAAATAATCGCTCGAACCGAGAATACAGTGGTCAACCGATTGCAGTTGATTAACATTATTTAGCAATTCGTCGAGCATTTCATCCATTTCGGCGTGAATTGTTTCTTCCGGCTTGAACAGGGTCGTTGTGCCGGTCATTGTTCCTGTTTTTATAACATTGAACTCTTCATCATACAAAACAGCCTGAACTTTGCTTCCTCCGCCGTCTGCGGCAAGGTAATATTTTTTGTTCACAGAGATCACCTCATATTCTGATTTTATTATATCAGTTTACCGAGATAAAGTCAACCCGTTAATAATAAAAAGCTCTTCTCTTTATTGGGAAGAGCTTTTTGATATAATTTTATTATTTATCGTATTCGCCTCTGAGGAGCATATAAACGCTTGCGGACCATGTATAGCCCGGTGCACGCCAGCCTTTACCGGTCAGAGCGTCGAAGTTTTCATAGTTACCTTTTGCTTTAAGACAGGACATATCGCAGTATCTCTTTGCAACGGTTTCCGCAAGCTCTGTATAACCGCCTTTACGCAGGCCGTCAACGAGAAGATATGTGGACGGTGCCCAGATAGGTCCTCTCCAATATCCGTCGGGATTGTAGTGCTGACTCTTCGGCATTTCGGTTGCAAGACCGTTTTCTGTAAGGAAGTCTCTTTCGAGAACAGCTACAAGCTTGTCGGATATCTCTTTCGGGAGCATATCGCCGAGAACGAGCGGCATCATGGAAAGAAGGCTCGTCGGGTTTTCTTCGTGTATGTGACTGATACTTATCTTGCCGACAAATCGTTCGCCGTTCCAGCTGTGTTCGATAAGACGGTCAAGCATAGCTTTTGCTTCGTCTGCCCAATATTTTGCGTTTTCTTCGTCTTTTAACTCTTTTGATCGTTACGGCATCAGGTTCAGCTTCGCAAGTAAAGTTCTGCGGTTCTCCGAGACCGACTTTCAATATAAACATCGTATTTCCGTCGGCTCTAAGCTTTGAGTGGTGGATATATAGTTCGTTAAACTTCGTTCTTTCTTCATTTGCGGGTTTTGCGGAAAGTGCAAGATTCGTACCGTATCTGCTGAACGGAATGTATGAAATGTCGATTCTTGTGGTGTACATAAATTTCCATCTTTTCTCTTTATTTATGATACGAAATAAACGGCAACAGCCGCTCCGTCTTTGATCTCAAATGTAAAATTATCGGCAAGAGGCGGCAAAAGAACGTCAAAAGAGCTGAATTTTTCGCCCAGACCTTTGCCTGTAAATTTCGAATATGCCTCTTTCTTTGTCCATATTTCAAAAAAACGTACCGTGTCATTGCCGACATATTCTTTTTCGTTTTCCGTGAACATCCGTTCTGCGATCTTCAGATTCACTTCTCTGATAACTTCAATGTCTATTCCGATCGGACTGTCGGATATTGCCACGGCATAAGATAAAAAGGAATGTGAAATATTAAAATAAAGATCGTTGACATCCTTAAAAAAAGGCTTTCCCGTTACTGTTTTATCAAAGATCAGATCGGTGCTTTTTTTACCGAGATATTCTCCTGCAAGTTGCGCAACGGCTGCCGAAGCGTAAACAGATACCGCAAATTGAGAGCATGTCTCTCTTTTTTTTATGCCTTTGACTCTTTGGGGATTTATCAGGTCGATCTTTTCTTTCAGTCCGTCGTTATAATCCTCGGGAAGCGTGTCGATTATTATTTTTTTCACATTACTTCTTCCTGTCTTTTTTTTCTTATTTTATCATACTAAAGATATTATGTCAAGAGTTTGAACATGTTTTTTACGCATACGCTGAAAGTCGTGCAGTTGCGGACTTTGAGAAATTTGGAATTTCTGTGGCACAATTTTGAAACCGACAAAAAAAGCCGGATTTCTGCTTGACTTTCCATTGTAAAAAAGGTATAATATAGTGTATTATTCTATCAAAACGGAAAAATTGACAAGGGTAATATATTATTAAAATGTAAAATCAATCACAGAGGTAAAAAATGACTGCGACAACTAACATCATTGAGTTCCCGAAACTCGGAATTTTCGATTTTCGAATTGACCGTGTCGCTATCAATAATCTTTTCGGCACAGAGCTCGATATCTATTGGTATGCGATAATTATTACATTTGGCATGATCCTCGCTCTTTCTTTTTGTATGTGGCGCGCAAAGGATTTCGGCCTTAAAAGCGATAACGTTATAGACGTTGCTTTATGGGCTGTTCCGTTCGGACTTATCGGCGCAAGAGTTTATTATGTTTTGATGAGGCTCGATACTTTCGAATCCTTCTGGGATATGATCAATTTCAGAAACGGCGGACTTGCCATATACGGCGGTATAATAGCCGGATTTATCACCGGGCTTGTTTTCTGTAAGATCAAAAAGATAAATGTTCTTGCTATGTTCGACTGCGCTTCCTTCGGCTTCTTTATCGGTCAGGCTGTCGGAAGATGGGGCAATTTCGTTAACGGTGAAGCATACGGCTCAAATACAGATCTTCCGTGGGGTATGACTATCCAGCGTTATTATCTCGATTCAAAAACAAATGCCGTAACTCTTTCTGATTATATCGTAGGCCCTGCTCATCCCACTTTCCTTTATGAATCTCTTTGGAACATCCTCGGTCTTATTATTGCGATATTTATTATCAGAAAACTTAAAAAGGAACACGGCGAATGCTTCTTCTTTTACATGGGCTGGTACGGTCTCGGCAGAGCTTTCATAGAAGGTCTTCGCACAGACAGCCTCAAGATATTTGACGTTATCAGAATCTCTCAGCTCCTCGGTATTGTTTTCTTTGTTGTGAGTGTCGTTTGTTTTGTTCTTATACGTATCGGCGTATGGCGTCGTTTCTGCGATAAATTCGAGGAAAAGAAACGTATTAAAGAAGGCTACTATGCTCCTGTTTTTGAATATGACGGAGCAGAGGTCGTTGAAGAAGAGGGAATTACCGAAACAGACCTTTTCGTTGCTTCTCTCGAAGCTCATAAGGGTGTCTCCCAGTCCGAAGATGACGGCGGCATTTTCTCTTCCGATAATCAGACCGACAACAAATAATTCTTAAATCTCAAATAAGGAAGGAATTTTATCATGGCTAATATAATAGACGGTAAACTCGTTTCCGCACGTCTTCGTGAGGAAATAAAAGCAGAGGCGCAAGCTCTTGCCGCAGCAGGCAGAGCTCCCGGTCTTGCGGTAATTCTCGTAGGCGAAGATCCTGCGTCTCAGGTATATGTAAAAAATAAAGAAAAAGGCTGTGATGAGGTAGGCTTTTATTCCGAAAAATACTTTCTTGCAGAAGATACGGAAGAAAGCGAGCTTCTTGCTCTTATAGAAAAACTCAATAAAGATCCTAAAATTGACGGTATCCTCGTTCAGTCTCCCGTTCCGAAGCATATAGACTATAAAAAGGTCGTTGATACTATCGATCCTTCGAAGGACGTAGATGCATTTTCTCCCGTCAATGTCGGTAAAATTATGCTCGGCGAATACGATCTTGCTCCCTGCACCCCCGCAGGCGTTATGGAACTTATCGCTTCAACAGGTACCGATATATCCGGAAAGAACTGCGTTGTTATCGGCAGAAGCAATATTGTAGGTAAACCTATGTCCATGCTTCTTCTTCACGCAAACGGAACGGTTACCGTTTGCCACTCCAAAACCGCAAATCTCAAAGAAGTTACTCGAAATGCCGATATTCTCGTAGCCGCAGTCGGTAAAGCCGATTTTGTTACTGCGGATATGATCAAGCCCGGCGCTGTTGTTATTGACGTCGGTATGAACAGAAATGCGGAAGGCAAGCTTACGGGTGACGTTGCGTTTGCAGAAGTGGAAAAGGTCGCTTCTTACATTACACCGGTACCCGGCGGCGTAGGCCCGATGACCATCACAATGTTGCTTAAAAATACTCTTACAGCAAGGAAATTACATACATGAACAGAAATTCCGACTTCTCGATCATCTCTCAGGAAATTTACGATCTTTCCGAAAAATGTGTTAATCGCATAGATCCTGCACTCTATTCCAAATATGATGTAAAACGCGGTCTCCGTGATATTTCCGGTAAAGGTGTCATGGCAGGTCTTACAGAGATCGCAGAGGTAAAGGCTTACGTTATTGATGACGGAGAACTCGTTCCGTGTGAAGGCAGACTTTACTACAGAGGTTATGAGATCAGGGATCTTGTTAACGGATTCGTTTCTCAGAACCGTTTCGGCTTTGAAGAAATAGCTTATCTGCTTCTTTTTGCAGAACTTCCGACGGAAGAACAGCTTGCAAATTTCAGATCGATCCTTTCCGATTACAGAACTCTTCCCACTCATTTTGTCAGAGATATTATCATGAAAGCGCCCAGCCTTGATATGATGAACACTCTTGCAAGAAGCGTTCTGACAATGTATTCATACGACAAAAATCCCGACGATACTTCTATCAAGAACGTTCTTCGTCAGTGCCTCGAGCTTATCGCGCTGTTCCCGCTGTTTTCTGTTTACGGATATCAGACATACCGTTATTATCACGATAATCAGAGCCTTTTTATCCATTCTCCCCGTCCGGAACTTTCAGCATCTGAAAATATCCTCTATATGCTTCGCCCCGACTGTTCTTATACAGAGCTTGAAGCGAAGATCCTCGACCTTGCTCTTGTTCTTCATGCCGAACACGGCGGCGGTAACAACTCGACCTTTACTACACGTGTTGTTACATCTTCTCTTACCGATACATATTCCGCAATATCCGCGGCTCTCGGTTCTCTTAAAGGTCCCCGTCACGGCGGTGCGAACATCAAAGTAACTCAGATGTTTGAGGACATGAAGCAGAATGTTAAAAACTGGAAAGATGAAGATGAAGTTTCTGCATATCTCGGAGATCTTCTTGATAAAAAAGCTTTCGATAAAAGCGGTCTTATCTACGGTATGGGTCATGCCGTATATTCTCTTTCCGACCCCCGTGCTCAGATATTCAGACAGTATGTTGAAGCACTTTCGAAAGAAAAAGGTCTTACGGAAGAATACGAACTTTATGCTCTTGTTGAGAAGCTCGCTCCTCAGGTCATTGCCGACAAACGCCGCATCTACAAAGGCGTCAGTGCAAATATCGACTTTTACAGCGGTTTTGTTTACTCCATGCTCGGCCTTCCCAAAGAACTTTATACTCCGATCTTTGCAAATGCCCGTATCGTCGGCTGGTCCGCTCACCGAATAGAAGAAATTCTCGGCAACGGCAAGATCATCCGTCCGGCTTATAAAAACGTAACAAAAAAACGTGCGTATGTAAGCCTTGAAGACAGATAAATCGGACTTTAACTGAGTTTTTGTCAAACAGTCCGAATCTGTTTATTGAAAATTATTTTATTGAATTTATAACATCAAGGGCGAGAAGTCTCTCGCTCTTGCAGTCTGTGAACCGATAAAAACTGATATACGATGAAATTTATCCGATCATTTTTTAAATTGATTTTCAGCAGGGTTTTTCTTGTAAGTTTTCTTTTGCTTATTCAGATCATCCTGCTTATCACTTTTGTGTTCAGTTGGCAGTATAACGAATGGTTTTCTGCCCTCTACTCGTTTTTGTATGTTCTCGGCGGCTTTCTTATTGTTAAGGTCATTTGCGATAAAAGCAATCCGAGCTACAAAATAGCCTGGATAATTCCGATACTTGTCTTCCCTGTTTTCGGTTCTCTTGCGTATCTTATATTTGGAAAATCAGCTCTTTCTCGTAAAACGAAAAACAAGCTTTCCGGTATAGAACAGAGAATGAAAACAGAGTTTTCTCATGTCCCCAATATTTCTCCTGCAATCAGATCCGATGAGCCTCATGCGGCAAATCAGTCCGATTATATCAAGAATTTTGCGTACTGTCCCCCGCATTCGGGTACATATACGGAATATCTTGCTTCGGGCGAGATCAAATGGCTGAAAATGCTGGATGAACTTGAAAAAGCCGAACGTTTTATCTTCCTTGAATATTTTATCATCGAAGACGGTAAAATGTGGTCGTCGATCCTTGAGATCCTCGAAAGAAAAGCTTCGCAGGGTGTCGATGTCCGCCTGATATTCGACGATATGGGCTGTATTCAGATCCTACCTTTCGGATATGAAAAAACACTGGAGAAAAAAGGTATAAAAACAGGTGTCTTTAATCCGTATAAGCCTGTGCTTGTCGGAAGTATGAACAACCGAGATCACCGTAAAATATGCGTTATCGACGGTATAGCCGGTTTTACGGGCGGAATCAATCTTGCGGATGAGTATATAAACGCTGTTGAAAAACACGGTCATTGGAAAGATACTTCCATCTTCATCAAAGGTCCTGCCGTATGGAATCTTACCGTAATGTTCCTTTCCATGTGGGATTATATCAAGGGCACAAATGAGGATTACACAAGGTTTCGTCCGAATAAAGAAGCCTTTGCCGACATCAAGGCTATGGGTGTCGTTCAGCCGTTTTCTGACAGTCCGTTTGACGAAGAACCGGTAGGGGAGACTGTTTACATAAACCTGATCTCAAAAGCTCGCGATTATGTTTATATAACAACTCCGTATCTGATCGTCGGCAATGAACTTCTGACTGCGCTTTCAAACGCAGCGAAATCAGGAGTCGATGTCAGAATAATTACGCCTCATGTTGCCGACAAAAAGATCGTTCATATAACTACACGCTCGTATTACAGGCAACTGATCGAGTCGGGCGTTAAGATATACGAGTATACCCCCGGATTTATCCATGCAAAAACATTCGTTGTCGATGATGTCTATGCCGTTGTCGGAACGATAAATCTTGACTACAGAAGTCTCTATCTTCATTTTGAGTGCGCAACGTGGCTTTATAAAACAGACAGCGTACTCTCTGTCAAGGATGATTTCTTTAAAACCCTCGATGAGTGTATGGAATATACTCTCGAAATGTGCAACCGTCAAAGCATCTTTTCGAAATTTATTGCCTCGCTTTGCCGATTGTTTGCACCGTTGATGTAACGGTAAACACTTTTACAGAGGTGTTCTTTCTTGCATAACAGATTTTTGAAAATGCAGCTCCCCGTTTTTTTTACGGTTGTTCTGGCATTGCTCTCATTAAGCTCGTGTTCAAAGGTGAAAAGATACGATGAGACCTTCTTTGCCATGGATACAGTCGCAACATTTACCGTCTATGAAAAGTATGACGGCTTTTCTTCTCTTTGCAATTCGCTTTTAACTTCTTCGGAAAATACTCTCACCGAATGCGGCGGTTACGTTTTAAGCTCTTTTGAGGACGGACAGACGGTTGTCCTTACAGATACTCTGGCAGACCTTGTCGAACGTTCCTTTCTTATTTCCGAGCTTACTGAAGGGGACTACGATATATCTGTCGCTCCTCTTGTTTCTTTATGGAACATAAAACAAAATACCGTGCCACCGTCTGCCTCTGATATCGAAAAAGCAAAGGCTCTTGTCGGATATGAAATGCTGTCTCTCGAAGAAAACAGGCTGACTTTTTCATTGAACGGTATGGGGATAGACCTCGGTTCTCTCGGAAAAGGTTGGGCTGGCGACGAAATAGTCAAAGGGCTTGTTTCCAATGGGATAGATTGCGGAATAGTCGATTTAGGCGGTAATATCCGAGTATTCGGTAATAATCCGAAAAATGAAGACGGTACTTTCCACGTCGGTATTAAAGATCCGAACGATACATCGTCGATTATCGGATATGTCAAAGTAAAAAATACAAATATCATTACGTCAGGCGCATACGAACGTTTTTTTGAATATGACGGAACTGTTTATCATCATATTCTCGATCCGAAAACAGGATATCCGTCAAACGGCGATCTTGCAAGTGTTACCGTCATCTGTTCTGACGGTGCGGTGGCGGATATGCTTTCAACGGCTCTCTTTGTTGTCGGAAAAGAACGGGGAAATGATGTTCTGGACAAGATCTCGGAATATTACCCCGATGTCTGTGCCGTGTTCGTATCTACCGACGGCGAAATAACAACGTACAACACACAACTTTACGGAACAGATTGAAATTACGATCAATATGAAAAAAATAATTACAGCATTTATTTTTATTTTACCTTTGCTCCTTTGCTCATGCGGCGGGAAGGGGAAAATTATTTTTCCGTTTGAAGCGGACCTTGAATTACATTACACTGCGCTCGAAAAGGCAGAGGACGGTTCTCCGATCGGCGAGGATATGTTTATCGACACCTCGGTTGACTGTACGGTCCTTGAAAATTCATCGTATTCTGTCGGCATAAACGGAGAAAACGGTGCCGTTTGGTTCTTTGATAAACAGGCGGAGCTCTATTACGATATGGCGGGCGAGTCATTTTCTTCACCGAACGATGCCGATACTGCTCTTCACGTTTTAAAGGATGATGAGCCTTTTATCGATTATGTTCAAGGCGAATTTTACGATACTGTTTATGAAAAATACAGACCGACGCTTACGGCTTTTTATCTCGATGAAAATACTGTACGCATGATATACGTTCTCGGAACGGATCAGCTGAAATATATATCGGAATATCCTGTTGTTCTTACGCAGGAAACATATCTTCGGAATGAGTTTGTTTTCTCAAAGCATTATATAAAGGCGGAAGAAACGGATGACAGCCGATCTTTTATGAACGAATACTGTTATTCCGATGATTATTATGTCCTTTACACTTATCCGCTTCCCGAAGCCGCTCAGCTTCTCGGAGAGGTAAATGCATCAGATGCCCGATCGGAACTCCTTTCTCTCGGATATGATCCCGAAAAGGCTCATATTTGTATGTTTGTAACAGACATCAGAATTGATTTTGATAAAATAACGGTTGATATAAGCCCTAACAGACAGTACAGAACATCAGGCGTCAGAACAAGTCAGTATAAAACAGTTTTTTTTGAAGGACAACCTCCGTTTGTTGAAAAAACAGAATCGGAAAGCGAAAAGATAGCTTTTGCGGGAAGTAAATTCGGATGATAAACGAAAAAGACCTGAAGATATGTAAAAATGATGTTTTGCTTGTCGCGGCGATAATTGCTCTTTGCGTTGTTGCTGCCGTTCTCCCTTTTTTCTTTTCTTCCGAGGGCGAGTCTGTTCTTATATATGTCAACGGCGAACTGTATGCCGAAAAAAGCCTTGGAGAAAATTCCGAAACGGACGTTGACGGACTGATGCGTGTCGTGATAAAAAACGGTGAGGCTTTTGTTGTTGATTCCGTATGCCCGAACGGCTCATGCGAACATTCCGCACCTGTTTCAGATTCGGGAGAAAGTATCATCTGTCTTCCAAATAAGATATTGATAAAAATTGCAGGCGAAGGGGAGATGGACGCTGTAAGCGGTTGACTATGAATAAAAATATCAAAAAAATAACCGTTCTCTCTTTGCTTCTTGCCCTTTCGCTCGTACTTTCGTATGTCGAAAATCTGTTGTTTTCGGGCTTTTTTATGCCCGGTGTAAAGCTCGGACTGTCGAATATTGCCGTAGTATGCGTTCTTTACTGCTTCGGTTCGTTACCTGCTCTGTTTATAGGCATTGCGAAAAGTTTTATATCTCTCATGCTTTTCGGACGTTTAAGCGGCCTTATTTACTCCGCTGTCGGTATTATTCTGGCTGTTATTACAATGTCTCTTATTAAAAAAACCGGCAGATTCTCTCTTTTCGGCGTCGGTATAAGCGGTGCCGTTGCGCATATATTCGGACAGCTTGCCGCATCGTGTGTTATGCTTTCAAGTATTCACCCCCTGCGTCTGTTCCCTGTTTTATGCATTCTTTCCGCAGCTTCCGCTGCATTGTTATATTACCCCGAACACATAATTTTGTCTTTTTTAAGAAAGAGTGGTTTTGTTGAATAAACTGAAAAGTAATTTATCCGAGATCAAACATCTGTTCGTTTCCCATATGAAAAAAGGTGAGTGCTTCTGCGCAATAATCATATCTGTTCTTATCACTTTTTTTCTTGAGATCATGGGAAGAAGAGATATTCTCGGAGGTATCGGTTTCCTTTGGGAATCGCCCCTTTTGTTTTTGTATAATACCCTTATTGTTCTTATAACGTTGTGCGGAGCCTTGTTTCTGAAAAAGAGGTTTTTCGGATTTGTTCTCATAACAACCGCATGGGTCGCTTTGGGCATAACAAATTTTGTGCTTCAAACACTCCGTATCATGCCCTTGACATCTATCGATTTTGCTAACTGCTCCGT
>SVMP01000021.1 GCA_015067385.1 Oscillospiraceae bacterium
ATCTCACCGCAGGTGAGTATGTAATCGCCGAAGGCGTATGGCATCACGCGTCAGCGTGTATCCTCCTTCGGATTGATTACATACAACACTTTGTGTTGATTCCATACCGCAGACAAGCTGCGGATTTCATACACGGCTTCGCCGTGATTTTACGAGTTGCATTTTATCCTACGAGCGCATATTGGGGCAACAATTTTGCATCCTAACACAAAAGTCATTGATTTTCAAGGGCTTTTCGTGTTTTTAGGGGTAAAAAACAACCCTCTTTCACCATTGCACCTTTTCTTGAACCTTATGGACTTGAATCTGCGACACGGTGAAAGTAAACTATTGAAATATTATAAACAGCATGTTATAATATTGAGTAAATAAAACGGAGGTTCAATATTATGAAAAGGCAAAATTATATAACATGGGACGAATATTTTATGGGGGTAGCATTACTTGCATCCATGCGATCGAAAGACCCTTGCACACAAGTTGGGGCTTGTATTGTTGATCGTGAAAATCATATACTTTCTACAGGGTATAATGGCTTTCCGTGCGGTTGTTCGGACGATGAATTTCCGTGGGAGAGAGAAGGAGCCTATTCCGAAACAAAATATCCGTTTGTCGTTCACGCTGAGCTGAATGCAATTTTAAACGCTCACGGTAAAAGTTTGGTTGACGCAAAAATATATATTTCACTATTTCCTTGTAACGAGTGTGCAAAGGCAATAATTCAATCGGGAATTAAAGAGATTATTTATTTGTCAGATAAATATGCCGAAACGGACAGCACAATAGCCTCAAAAAGAATGTTGACTTCGGCAGGGGTAAAGTTTACTCAACTTGTTTCCCGAAACACGTCGTTAACTATTGATTATAATGTGGGAAAATAGGTTCGAAATTGTTGGGGTAACTCACCAAAAAGCCTAACGCATAAGCGTTAGGCTTTTTTGAACGATGTGTCCCGAATTCGAAACGTGAGGTTTCCTTCGGAAGTGAAGTGCGCTTCGCGCGTGAAGTGTGCCTTCGGCACGTGAAAAGGAACACATCACATCACTGCGAATGAAGTGAGCAACATCACTATGCGAAGCATAACATCACTTTGGCGCAGCCAAAACTTCACTAAATTCTTAAAGTCCTTGATTTTTCAAGGGCTTTTGTGTTTTTAGAGGTGAAAATCAACCTTCTTTTACCATTGCCCCTTTTCTTGAATTTTGAGATTTGAGCTTGTGACTTTTTTATTTTCTATTTCAACAAGAGGTTATTGCAAATTGTGTAGAAATATGTTATAATATATTAGAAGAGGTGATAATGTGGCTTTCAATAAGACAATTCAAATGTGCATTTTTGATGGTAATCCTAATGGACGGATTATGTGCGAGCTATCTAATTGGAACGGACGTGTGTATAAAATTTCAAGAAATGATTTAAGCGAATTTGCTAATCGTCCAGATTGTGAGTATACAGGCGTTTATTTCCTTTTTGGAAAAAACGAGGATAATAAAGATACTGTTTATGTTGGCGAAGCAGAGAAGATGCTTGTTAGGTTGAAACAACATTTGAAAGATCCTAACTACTGGAACGATTGTGTGGTTGTTATATCAAAGGATAATATCTTGAATAAAGCCCATGTGAAATATCTTGAGAACAAATTCTATACTCTTGCTGTAGATGCCAAACGGTCATCAATTATTAACAATACGGTGCCGACGTGTTCCTCAATTTCAGAGTTCGACGAATCCATGTTGACGGAATTTATTGAAAATGCAAGACTATTGGTCAATACCCTGGGTTACAAAGTGTTTGATAAGATTGACACATCGGTTGTGGAAAAAGAAAACAGCGACATTATTTTTCATATTGCAGCTGCGCGAGGAGCAGATGCAAAGGGTTTGCTTGTGCCAGACGGCTTTATGGTGATCAAGGGTTCGAAAATTGCTAAAGATACAGTTCCAAGTATGTCAAGTAATCTTGTGAATTTGAGAAACATAATGTTGGAAAAAAACATAATAAATCAAGAGTTTGTCTTCGTTACTGACTATATATTTACAAGTCCTTCATTAGCTGCTGCTATTGTAATGGGTAGAAATGCTAATGGTCGAACAGAATGGAAGAATATTAATAATAAGAGTATTAAGGATATCGAGGAAGAATAACCGTTATAGGTTTCGAACCTTTCTTTCTTTTTTTAAAATTATTAATAGGAGTGGTAAAAATCATCCTGTTAATGTCTTTGGGACAATGAAATCAAGTATTAGTGTTGACGTAAAAACCTAATGCAAAGAAGTGCTTGTGAGAAAGTTATATATGATTTAATGCAAGCTTCATCATTGGTTTTTCCTGGTCATTATGAACATATCGAAAAACAACCAAATAAAGAATGTGTTTTTATAGAAGCAAATAATAAATCAAAACCGAATTCGGATTGACAACAGACAATGGCTACAGAGTATTTCAATCATAATGCTCCGTTTCGTCTGACTGCGAATACGTTTGAATATAAAACGAAAGAGGTATACCGATTATGATTCATTCTTTCTTACTGATCGGACAGTCTAATGCTGCCGGTCGTGGATTATTAACGGATGCAGAGCCGCTTGACGCTTGTAATGGTAAGCTCTTGGTTCTTCGTAACGGTCGTTGGGTTGAAATGTACCGCCCCGTTAACCCTGACCGTGTATTTTCCGGTACTTGTCTTGCCGAAAGCTTCGCAAAAGCATATTCGGAAGCTTATTCGGATGTTAATGTTGGTATAATTCCCTGTGCAGACGGCGGAACTTCATTGGCTCAGTGGCAGCCGGGAGAAGTTTTGTTTGATAATGCGGTCAATTGTGCGAAACTTGCAATGCGTACATCTCATTTGGTTGGTGTTCTTTGGCATCAGGGCGAATCAGATTGCAGTGAGGAGCTTTATCCTCTTTATAGACAAAATTTTCAGAATATTACGGAAGCATTGCGAAAAGAACTCAATATCCCGAATCTTCCTTTCTTGCTTGGCGGACTGGGCGATTTCCTTGCAGAATGTACGATGTCGGAAGATATGAAAAACTATCATTATATAAATAACACTCTTCAGAAAATCGCAAATGATGATCCCGATTGTGCTTTTGTTTCTGCGGAAGGACTTGGCGCAAATCCCGATAACCTTCATTTTAACTCAAAAGCTTTAAAAGAATTCGGTGTTCGATATTTTAACCAATTCCAAAAAATCTTCGGGGATCGTAACGGTATTGTCTCGGAAAAAAATCACATACCTCTGACAGCAATGGAAATGATATGAATTCCTCTATAAGTCTTTTAAAATTATGGAAAAATAAATATTACAGATTGAAAGTCCTTTTTAAAAGGGCTTTTTCTTTTTTGGTGAACATTATATTGTAAATCATATCTTTCGTTTTCAAAAAACACAAAATCTGTGTGAAAAGCCTTTTCACGTTATTCTCTTTAAAGCCTTGTTTTCCACTTTTTTTGTTTTGAAATAAAAAGGGTATTGACAAAAGCGTTAAAACTGTATATAATAGATATATACAGTTTCGGGGTGATGATGTGAATATTTTAATTGATAATAAAAGCGGTGAACCTATATATAATCAAATATATAATCAGATCAAGAATCAAATTATAAGCGGAGAACTTGAAGAAAATGAAATGCTGCCGTCTATACGAGGACTTGCAAAAGATCTGCGTATCAGTTTTATTACCACTAAGCGAGCATATGAGGTTCTTGAAAAAGAAGGGTTTATTTATACTTTGCCCGCGAAAGGGTGTTATGTTGCACCGAAAAATATTGAACTTTTGCGGGAGGAGAATCTGAAAAAGATAGAGGAACATATCGAGCAGATATCAAAACTTGCGGCTTCATGTAATTTAAGTAAAGATGATATTATTGAAATGATTACTTTCGGAATGGAGGAGTCAGAATGAATGCACTTGAAATACAAAATGTAAGCAAATCCTTTTCGGGATTTTGTTTGGATAACATAAGCCTTACTTTGCCGAGCGGCTGCATTATGGGGTTGATAGGGGAAAATGGTGCAGGTAAAAGTACAACTATAAAACTTATCCTTGATATTCTTCATAAGGACAGCGGTAAGATCTCTATATTAGGCAAGGACAACGGTAATGATATATCACTTATAAAAGAAGATATCGGTGTTGTGCTTGACGATGTCGGTATCCCCGAATGTTTGACGGCAAAACAGGTTGGAAATGTTATGAAACATTCTTTTCGTAATTGGAATGATGATGAATATTTCAATCTTCTTAATAAATTATCGCTGCCCGAAAACAAGCCGTTTAAAGACTTTTCCCGCGGTATGAAAACGAAACTCGGAATTGCGATCGCTATGTCTCACGAGGCAAAACTTTTACTGCTGGACGAACCAACAATCGGACTTGACCCTGTCGTCCGTGATGAAGTTGTTGATATGTTTTACGATTTTACAAGAGATGAGAATCATTCAATTCTTATATCATCTCATATTGTCAGCGATCTTGAAAAGCTTTGTGATTATATTGCGTTTTTACATAAAGGCAAGCTTTTGCTTTGTGAAGAAAAAGACGAGCTTTTAGCTGAATACGGTATTATTTATTGTACGGTCGAACAGCTTTCATCTCTTGACAAAAATGCCGTAAAATACAAAAAAGAAACTCCGTACGGCGCCGAGGTTATCGTGTCTCGTCAAAAAGCGCCATGCGGATTTAAGATAAACCCCATCAGTATTGAGGAACTTTTTGTGTTTATGGCAAAGGAGGCGAAATAGATGAAGGGACTTATTCTGAAAGATCTGTATATGATGAAAAAATATTGCAAATCATATCTTTTGATTACGTTTGTATTTGTTGCCGTGTCTTTTGCAAGCAGTGAAAACTTGTTTTTGGTTTTTTATCCGTGTTTGCTTTGCGGTATGATACCGGTCAACCTGCTTGGTTATGACGAGCGAAGCAAGTGGTTGCAATACAGCGAAACAATGCCGTACACCAAAGGACAGATCGTTAGTTGTAAATATCTGATAGGGTTGGGGACACAGGTGGCAGTTCTTCTTGTTACAGGGGCTTCCCAGGCAATCAAAATGAGCATCAACGGCACTTTTATTCTCGGGGACTACCTTGTTCTTGTGATGCTTTTACTGATCATGTCTCTTTTGGCATCTTCCGTAACACTTCCTTTTATGTTCAAATTAGGCGTTGAAAAAGGAAGAATGGCTTATTATATAATGATAGGCATTGTATGCGCCGGAAGTATTATTTCATCTAATCTTTTATCCGAATCATCTGCTTCGGAAATAAAGCTGAATGCGGCTTTGCCCATAATATGCTTTGTCGGACTCGCATTGTATGTCCTCTCTTGGTTTTTGTCTGTAATTTTTTATAAGAAACGTGAGTTATAGTTTGCGAATAAAATCATAGCATAATAACGATTAAACGGAAAATCCCGGGAATCCACGGGATTTTCCGTTTCTGTTTTTTTGTTTATATAACCGCATTTGAAAAATCATACAGATCTTTTATAATTTCGGTGTTCGATTCCGAATATTCTATTTCTTCCGAGACGGTTCTTGCAATGTCTATAAGTCCGTCGATGTCCTTTGCATCTGTGTGTTCAGCTATTGATGCGATAAGTACCGAACAAATTATAGAAAATGTTATTCCCGAACAAAAATCCGCATCTCCTTTTGCACCGATGCAATGTCTGTAAATAAAATAAGTCAGGATTCGTTCAAGCGGAAGTTCGAGACATTGGGAAACAGTTGGTTCTCCTCGGTAGGCTTCAAAAAGCTTTCGATTATCATTGTTTAGAAATTCCAATCGGTCTAAGATCCGAAGCCACGTGTCCCGATTTGAGTAAAAATCGTTAAAGCCGAATGTATCAGTGATTTTTTTGATCTTATTAATGAAATTCAGGTCTTTTCCTGCTTCTAACAATTCTATGATGAATTCAATATCGCCTAAATAATTTAGTTCATCCTCATCGTTGATCGGGTCATCTTCCGGGAACGGTAAGTTCGATTCGTCTTCAATTTCACCGATCTCAACAATGCGGTTGTCTTCGGATGTTAAAATAAGACGGCATGCCTCTTCGCAGCACATTCCGATTCCCACGATCTTGCCAATAATTGTGTCTTCGTAAAAACGGGGATGATCTGTACATATATCGCACAGGTGACCTTCGCCGAATTCATTGATTATCTTACATAATCCTGAATCGTCAAGATGCGGACATTTGCCTTTATCCGTCAGTCTGAAATGCGGAATGTCGTCAAAATCAATGCTGTTTCGTATTACTTCGCCGTACGCCCTTTCTTCTTCCGCATAAAGATCAAGTGTGTCATCATCAATATCTATTTCCCAACCGATACAGCAGCTGTGTTTGCATTTGTCGGCAATGCATTTGAATTTCTTATAATAAGCATGTGCAAAAAGTTTCATTTTTCTTCTCCTGTAAAAAAGACGACCTGTATTTTTACAGGCCGTCGATTTTTTAATAATTGATGGTTTCCGTTTACATATAAAAGAATATGGAGTAAAACAGAGAAAATATCATTGATGCTGCAAGTATTATCGAAATAACAGCTGCAATTATTCTTGTGACTTTCTTATTCATTCTTTATTTGCCTCGTAATTCTCAGTCAGCATTTATCTTTAAAAGCTGAAGAATATCATCGGGTATCTTGCTTTTTTGTGATTGCTGTGTGCGTTCAAGCTCTGAAGAAGCAAGATCAACAGATGTTTCAATGTTCTGAACGGCAAGCTTAAGGTCTGAAAGACGTTGTTTGAGTTCTTCTACGGTTCTGTCTCTGTCTGCCGTTGCGGATTCTATCATGTTTTTAGCTTTTTCGGATGCTTCTTTTACAGTCTCCTCGGCTTTTTTGTTTGCTTCAGCAAGAATAACGGATACATTGTTCTTAACTTCAGTGTATACGTTATAATCGTTTTTATGCATATTCCAATTGCTTTCGAGGAACTTTATGCGCTCATCTTTCTGTGCGATCGTAGCTTCGAGTTCTCTGAATTTGGATCCCGCAAGAAGATCGGATTCAGCTTCCTGCTTGAGCTTTTCGGAACGTTCGATGTATGTTTTAAGATCGTCTTCAACGCGTTTGTTTTTGTCGTCGAGCGCTGAGAGCTTTTCGGACTGTGCCGCTATCTGTTCCGATTGTTTGTTTGCATCGTTTTTAAGGTTGTTGTAGAGTTCTGTTATTTCAGCAAGTTCTGTCCGGAGCGAGTCGATTGCCGTTACTTTTTCCTGCAAGGCAGTCGTCTGCTCCAGTAATGCGTTTTTTAGTTGCATCACCTGTTCAGTGAGCTCGAGGTTCTCTTTGTTTTTTTCGTCTATAACCTCGTTAAGAGACTGGATTATATTGTTAAGTTTTTCGATCTCAGCCTGAGCTTCCGATTGCTCTGTCTGCCTGATTGCTTCAGCATCTGCCGCCGCAGTCTCAAGCTCTCTGATACGTTCATCCTGTTTTTTTATGTATTCGCGTACGTCGTCTCTGTTGTAACCGTTAAAAGCTGTCTCACGGAATAACTTCTGCGTTGACATTAAAACACTCCGTTCATTTATATTTATAGAATAAATATCTAATTATACCTTATTATATCATCTCTGTAATATTTTGTCAAGTGGCGACAATATATTTTATTTTTAATATATTGCTACTTGACAAATACAGAATTATTTTGTATAATAAAATGATAAATAACCGAATGATCAAAAAAATACGCTCGGTATTGTGTTAGGATGAAAAATTATGATAAATGTTGCAGTTGTCGGCTTTGGTGTCGTCGGTTCCGGCGTTGTCGAGCTTCTTGATAAAAATAACAGACTTTTTTCCAAAAAAATAGGTCAGGAAATAGCTTGCAAGTATATATTAGATATCAGAGAGTTTCCCGACAGTCCGTATGCCGATAAATTTGTAAAAGACTTTTCCGTTATTGAAAACGACCCCGAGATCAATGTTGTTGTTGAAACTGTCGGCGGTGCTACTTTTGCTTATGATTATACAAAACGTGCGCTTCTTGCCGGTAAGCATGTTGTAACATCTAACAAAGAACTTGTTGCTACTCATGCCCCCGAACTTCTTGCTATTGCTAAAGAAAAGAATGTTTGCTACCTCTTCGAAGCGTCCGTTGGCGGCGGTATTCCGATAATCAATCCTATGTATCATTGCCTTGCTGCCAATGAGCTCAACAAGATCGTTGGTATCATGAACGGTACAACAAACTATATCCTTACCAAAATGGTAAAAGAGGGTATAACTTTCGATACCGCTCTCAAACAGGCACAGGCGCTCGGTTATGCCGAGCAGGATCCGTCTGCGGATATTGACGGTAAAGATACTTGCCGTAAAATATGTATTCTTGCTTCTCTCGCTTTCGGCAGACATATCCATCCGGAAAATGTTATGACCAAAGGTATCAGAGGAATCTCCCTTGAAGATATTTATGAAGCAGATAAACAGGGCTATGCGGTTAAACTTTTAGGATGTGCGGAAAAAACAGAAGACGGTAATATCGAAATATATGTTTCTCCCTGTGCTATACCCAAGGATCATCCTCTTGCTAATATTGAAGACGTTTTCAACGGTATTATGGTAACGGGTGATGCTATCGGTGACTGCACTTTCTACGGTAGGGGCGCAGGCAAAATGCCTACGGCTTCTGCAGTCGGGGCTGATATTATCGATTGTATAAAAGGTACGGAAAAGAGCAGTCTTTTCTGGGTAGATGCGGATAACTCAACGTTTGTTCGCAGTTTTGATAAATTAAATCTTGAATATTTTAAGAACGACATCGTTCTTATTAAGGAGTAATACACTTGAGCCTAATAGTTCAGAAATTCGGTGGCAGTTCGGTTGCCGACGCCGAACGTATCCGCAGAGTTGCGGGTATTATTACCGATACTTATAAAGACGGCAATGATGTTATTGTTGTTGTTTCCGCACAGGGCGATACAACCGACGATCTCATCGAAAAAGCGCATGAAATAAATGCAAAACCCTCAAAACGAGAAATGGATATGCTTCTTACGACCGGCGAGCAGGCTTCAGCGGCTCTTCTTTCCATGGCAATAGAAGCTCTCGGTTATCCCGTGACATCTCTTAACGCTTGGCAGGTCGGTATAACATCCGACAGTAAGTATTCCAATGCCCGTATTAAAACAGTTTCCGACGAACGTCTTCGTCGCGAACTTGACCAGCACAAGATCATTATCTGTGCCGGTTTTCAGGGCATAAATAAATATGATGATATAACAACTCTCGGCAGAGGCGGAAGCGACACTACCGCCGTAGCGATCGCTGCTACTCTGAGAGCCGATCTCTGTCAGATCTATACGGATGTTGACGGTGTTTATACTGCCGACCCCCGTAAAGCACCTAATGCGAAAAAACTCAATGAAATTACATATGACGAAATGCTTGAGCTTGCATCTCTCGGCGCGCAGGTACTCTGCAACCGCTCGGTTGAGCTTGCAAAAAAATACAGAGTTAATCTTGAAGTCTGCTCAAGTTTCAACCGTGTTCCCGGAACCATCGTTAAGGAGGATGTAAAAGTGGAAAAAATGCTCATAACAGGCGTTGCAAAAGATAACAACGTCACTCGTATATCTGTCATCGGTCTTGATGACATCCCCGGTGTTGCCTTTAAGCTCTTCTCTCTTCTCGGTCAGAACAATATTAACGTAGATATTATTCTTCAGTCTATCGGCCGTCACGGCACAAAGGATATTTCCTTCACCGTCGCTTCCGACAATACCCAGACTGCTCTCGATATCCTCCATGAATCTTATCCCGACAATACCATCACTCACGACGATAACGTTTCCAAAGTTTCTGTCGTAGGTTCCGGTATGCAGTCTAACGCAGGCGTTGCAGCTAAAATGTTCGAAGCGCTCTATTCCGTAGGCGTTAATATTCAGATGATTAGCACTTCCGAGATCAAGATCAGTGTTCTTATCGACCGTAACGACAGCGATAAGGCTCTCGTTGCTATCCACGACGCATTTATCTGATTTTATGAATAAAATAAAAGAACTGTTATCTGAGTCTTTCGGTGACTCCGTAACGTATCTCGATTTTCTCGAAAAAATAGGCTATCTGCGTTCGGAAGAAGCTTTTGCTATCTTTAACAAAGATCGTCCCGTATCAGTTCTTTTTGTGAAAAAATATCCGCTCAACCTTGCTTACGGCACGGGTTGGGCGGACTATATTTTTTATGCGGCAACTTCTCCCGAGCATCGCGGAAAAGGGCTCATGGGCGAGCTTATTTCTGAAACTGTTTCAAAGCTCAAAACAAGGGGAGGGGACTGTGCAATCCTTATCCCTGCCGAAAAGTCGCTGTTTGATTATTATTCGCGTTTCGGGTTCACGACCGCTTTTTATGTCGAACAAAAAGAATTTCTGCCCATAAATAACGGAAAAAAGATCTATATTCCATCAGAGACCGAAGCGAAAAAATTCTATCCCAAATATTTCGATACTTTTGGCACACGTGTAAACACCGTCTATAAATCAGAAGAGCTGTTTTATCAGTCGGTAGCCGAAAATCTGTTTGATAATACGTTTTCTGGCGTTTTAACAGACGGAAATTCATTTGCCTTCGCATCTTTCGGAGAAAAAATAATTCTTCGCGAACCTGTTTCTGATGATATTCAGTCTTTTGCGAAAGCCGTTGCCTTTAATTACGGAAAACCTGTCACCGTATCATTGCCGACTGAAAATAGAGAGAAACCTCTCGGTATGATTTTTCCGTATAACGGCAAAACAGATTTCCCACCTCTGTATATGGACAATATGCTTAATTGAAGATCAAAAAACCGCCGAGAGTAACCAATTACGGTCGCCCTCGGCATTTTTTATCAAATAAATTTTATTCGGGCCAGAGTTCTTTCATCGTTTCACGGGGTGAAACAGCCTCTTGGTCAATGATGTTCTGATTTTTAGTCTTGTAAGATTCAATGATCTCAATTATGCTGGTGTTTTTTCTTGCGGTTACCGATTCATTGAAAAGTCTCATACCTACTATAAAGTAATTGTATTCTGTATTTTCAAACATCTCAAAGAAAACATTTGCATCTCTGTCATCAAAGAAATAGTTGTGGGTCATGTAGTCTTTGATATCATCTTTTGTTTCAAAACCTTCAAGCGGTTCGTAAAGCTTATCTATAATGAATGCCGATGCCTCTATATTTTTTCCGAGAACAGAGAAACATATCATCGAACGCATACTTTCATGTACTGAGAAAATACGTCCGGGTTCAACATCGGGGCCTGTGGGTGCATGAAGAATTGCATAGTTCTCAACATTTTTCGAGATCTTACCGTTGTATCCGAAAAGCTGCTCGGTGTCAACGATCGTGAGAGTTGCTTTGCCGTCAACGAATGTGTTTACAACAGGATCGGGTTCTGTGTTGACCTGGTCAAATGTATAAGCAAATTCGCCGTTATATACTTTTCGGAACTCTTCAATTGCTTTTAAAGCCTGATTATCGGTATATCCCCAATAATATCCGCCGTCTTCATTTCCTTTGATCATGGCATCGCCGTTCGAACGGAGGAGCATTTCTCCGAGATACGGAGGATGTGCGGACATTCCGTAGGTCTTTGTTTCGGTGCCTTCAATAACCGTTCCGGCAACAAGGGTCTCTTCAAATTTTTCCCATGTCCATTCTTTGTTTTCAACAGTTTCGCGAAGATCGGGAATGCCGAGCGTTGATGCAAGATTCATGTTCGCAACAAAGGCATATCCGAAAGATGAATAGTTCAGTTCAGGCCATGCCGCAGGAAGAATTCCGAAAAGTTCACCGTCATAACACATACTTTCAAGCATGTAACGTGTTCCCCATTTCTCGGAATCGGTATAGTCTATATATTCACTCAATGAGTTGATGCTCTGGAATAAACCGGGTTTTATTGAAGAACTTAATATATCGGATCTTCCAAGAATTACATCGCAATAAAAAACACCGGAAAGTGAATGTGAATTGAACTTATCAATGCTTGCTCCGTCTGTATTGTAGAAAGGTTCAATGTGACAATTATATTTTTCTTCTATATCCGCTTCCCTCTTAATTGCTTCGTCTGCAAATAATGTTCCAGCATTAAATCCGAAAATACTTTCGTTGGACTGATCGCCGAAAAGTGTTGCTGTCGTTATTGCTTGCGTCATCGTAAAACCGTTAAGGTCTGTCGCAACCGATTCGTTTTTTTCGTTAAGGTCAAGGTCAAAGATCTCATCCGATTGCTGTGCGCATGCTGTTGAGGCAATTAAAACAGATGTTATCAATGCCAATAATTTAGTCGTTTTTTTCATTTTTTCTCCGTTAAATTGCACCGTCTATTATGACGGTGCAATTTTTTATATGTATTTTAGTTTATTTCAACAGAATACTGTGCGTTGTAAGTCTTATCGGGGTCAAGAGTAATGATTGCAGGCTTTTCCGTAAGTTCTTCATCGCTTGTAACTTCCGAGGGAAGACCGTTCCAGGGCTCGATACAGATATACGGAGCTTCGGAAAGGGGCTTGTGCCAAATTCCGAGATAGTCGAAATCCGCAAAATCAACAACTACAGAGCTGTTTGATTTCTTGGAGCCTACGGTAAGTTTTCTGCATTTCATGTCGGAAAGGATGATCGCATCATTATCAAAAAGATTGTGACGGAGGGGGATCTCTTTATTGTTTTTGAGTTCGAACGGACGTTTGTCTCCGGTAATGAAGCAGTTTTCGCAGATAACTTCGTTAGGCGTGCAGTCATCTTCAAAAACAATAGAATAATCCTCGAATTTTTCACCGTCATTTATAGGTACGTTAAAACCGGGATGCGCACCGACAGAGAAATACATTACCTTGTTATCGGTGTTTTTTATATCATACTTAACTGTAAATTTATTACCGTCAAGAGTGTATATTACATTGAAATCAAATTCATACGGATATGCCTTAAGAGTTGCTTCTGAAGACGACATGCCGAATGTTATGCTGTTTTCTGTCTGATTTCTCATTTCAAGATCGGTTATCTTGACAAAACCGTGGGGGCTTCTGATCTCATATACGGTGTCGCCGATCTTATATTTGCCTTCTTTAACTCTGCCGACGATCGGGAAGAGGTTGGGGGAACGACCCGTCCAAAAGTCGGGATTGCCTTGCCAGAGATATTCTTTGTTCTGATTGTTCTTGTTTATAATAGAACGAAGTTCACCGCCGAGGGAATCAAAAGTAAGCTTGAGTGAGCTGTTTTCAAGAATGTATTCCATAAATATTTCTCCTTAATATTAAAGAGTTTTGCAGAATTCTTTAAGGTATTCTCTGAAACCTTCACCGATTTCGGGATGTTTGAGTGCCATTTCTACCTGTGCTTCCATAACACCGAGTTTGTTGCCCATGTCGTATCTCTTGCCGATAAAGTCAACAGCAACCATACCGTCAGTGTTGGAAAGAACCTTCATTGCATCTGTAAGGAATATTTCGCCGTTGTTGAAAGTAGTCTTGTCGAGAAGATCATAGATCTTTGCGGGGAGAACCATTCTGCCGAGGCAGGAGAAAAGAGAAAATACCTGTTCGGGCTTCGGTTTCTCGATCATGTCAGTAAGATCGTAAACGTTATCGTGAATGTTTTCAACTTTCATGGAGGAGTAGCTGGTGATCTGTTCGGGAGTTACTGCCTGAACACCGACAACACCTTTTCCGGTTTCGTCGTAAGCATCGATAAGCTGTTTTGTAACGGGATATTCGTCATTGATGATAACGTCGTCACCGTAGCATACAACGAACGGATCGTTTCCGGTAAATGAACGAGCTTCCATGAGCGCATTACCTGTACCGAGCATTTCTTTCTGACGAGCGTAGCAGATCTTAACGTTCTTTGCTATGCTCTGAACGGAATCGAGAAGAGCTTTTTTCTTTTCGCCGCCTGCGATAAGTCTTTCTTCAAGTTCGGGAGATTTATCGAAATGGTCTTCGATAAGAGTCTTGCCTCTTGAAATAATTATCATGATATCCTCGATACCGCTGTTTACAAGCTCTTCAACAATATACTGAAGTGCGGGTTTGTCAACGATGGGGAAAAGTTCCTTGGGTACTGATTTTGTTGCGGGAAGCATTCTCGTACCGAGACCTGCCGCAAGAATTACTGCTTTAGTTACCTTTTTCATGTCTGTTTGCTCCTTAAATTCTATTGTTTTTTTATCTGAAATTTTCTGAATTTTTAGTTAGGAACGCTGTCCTTGAAATTGTAAATACCGTGTCATCGCCTGTTTTTTCGGCAAACGCTCCGGATAAGAGGGTAGGGCTGATGTTTTTCTCGTTTCCGCACGGTGCGATCGCCTCGTATACGGTCATCCTGTTCTCCTTGCCAATTTCTTTTATTTGGATTTCGGCTTTAAGATCAACAGTCGATTCGCCTTTCTTTGTCTTTTTTAAGACAGGTATCTCCGGACTTTCGAGAAATTCGTTGAATTTAACGGATGTATTTTCGGGAATAACTATTTTATATATTGCTTTGTCGATAAATTTGAAGTCTTTGTCTGACTCGTATATTTCTTTGAAAGATATTCCTTCGGGAGCAGCTTTATTCATTCTGTCGAGAAGTTCTGTAAAATTACATTTTTCAGTGACTTTAATGTCTAATAATTCATTTTCACCGTATACACCGATCGGAAGCGCTGCCGAAAATACCATATACGGATGCGGGTTGAATCCTTCCGTATACCATATCGGGACCTCCGCTCTTGCAAACATTCTTGCCATGCATCGGGTAAGATCAAGGTGAGATATGTATTTTGCATATCCGGTCTTTGAAAAAACTATTCTTGTCACGGGCAAACATCCCCCTTGCATATTTTATTCATACCGCAACCGGAACATTTTTCAATACAGTTCGGTGTTGTTTCCGCATTGTATGCTTTTTCGCATTCACGTTGCATAAACGCTTGACTTACTCCTATATTTACAAAGTTCCATGGCAATTCTTCATCAAAAGAACGTTTTCTTGCCGTGTAATCATAGAAGTTTATGCCACATTCCTCTGCAGCTTTTTGCCAACGGGCAAAGTCGAAATGTTCCGTCCACGCATCAAGTCTGCATCCGAGTCTCCATGCTTTTTCAATAAGCTGAGCGATCTTTCTGTCGCCTCTTGCAAAAACACCTTCAAGTACTGTCGTATCCGCATCGTGATATTTTAAATGTACTTTTTTAGAGGTAATGGAGTTCTTAAGTAAATTCTGACGTCTGTTGATCTCTTCAAGTGTTAACTGTGCTTCCCATTGGAACGGAGTGTGAGGCTTCGGAACAAATGTCGCACACGAGATCGTTACGCTTATACCGCGGGAACGGTTTGTTGCGTATTTGTAAAAATACTCAACGACCTGCTGGGCGGTTTTTGCAATACCTATTATGTCTTCGTCTGTTTCTGTGGGAAGTCCTATCATGAAATAAAGCTTAACTGCGCTTGCACCGTTTTCAAAAGCTATCTTACACGATCTTTCGATATCTTCATCGGTGATGTTTTTGTTTATGACATCTCTTAAACGCTGTGTGCCTGCTTCGGGTGCGAACGTAAGCCCTGTTTTTCTTATTGAACTGATTTCGTCGCTTATCTCTTTCGAGAAATTGTCTATTCTCAGTGATGGCAGTGCGAGACTGATCTTTCTCGGAATACAGTATTCTCTTAAACTTTCCGCAAGTTCGGGTAACTTTTGGAAGTCGCTTGTTGAGAGGGAAAGAAGCGAGATTTCATCGTATCCCGTTGATTCGCAAAGTTTTACGGCATCCGCTTTTAAGCGTTCAACGCTCTTCTGTCTGTACGGACGGTAGATCATTCCTGCTTGGCAAAAACGGCATCCTCGGATACATCCTCGCATTATTTCGAGTGAGATTCTGTCGTGGACGACCTGCGCAAAAGGTACGACAAGCTTGTCCGGATAATATGAAGAAGAAAGATCTTCTATTACCGCTCTTACGACTTCGTTCTGTTTTGTTCCGTGATTCGGAACATACATTCCTCTGATGTTTTTCGCTTTTTCAAGAAATTCATTCTTGTTTTTACCGCATTCCTTGTAAAGATCAAAAAGCTCGTTGAGGTTTTCTTCACCTTCACCTATATCTATAACGTCAAAGAAATCGGCTATTGGTTCAGGGTTGCACATACACGGACCGCCTGCAATAATAATGGGGTCGTTTTCTGTCCTGTCTTTTGCGTAAATGGGAATTCCCGCAAGGTCAAGCATATTTAAGATTCCCGTGTATGAAAGCTCATATACGAGAGTGAATGCAACAAAATCAAAGTCTCTTAACGGATCTTTTGATTCAAGGGCGAAAAGGGGAGTATTTGTTTTTCTCAGGATCTCTTCCATGTCGGTGTTCGGAGCAAAAACTCTTTCGCACCACAGATCGTCTCTTTCATTCATCATATGATAAAGAAGCTTCATTCCGAGGTGTGACATGCCGACATCGTATAGGTCGGGAAAACAGTATGCCACTCTCGTATGTACATCTTCTTTATTTTTATGTACGGAATTGAGCTCCGTACCGATATACCATGAGGGCTTTGATACCGAAGAAAGTATCTTATCTATATTTTCTATCATTGGTACAGTCCTTATAATTATTTTTTCTTACATTATATTATATAACATCATCATAGCTTTTTCAAGCCAGTTTACAATAATTTACGATTTGAAAACAGTGTAAATCATAAGATACGCTCCTATCATAAATAAAGATATATTTCCGAATTCAATTCCCCAAATTATCCCCAATGTAAATATAAAAGATGATACCGCCGTATTTATACAGTCCGATATCTTTTTTGCTTTTGTATACGGTAAAAATAAAAGCAGTATAAACCATAAAATACGTCCTCCGTCGAGAGGAAGAACGGGCAAAATATTTATCAGGAAAAGAGAAAGACTGCAATATGTCAGAATATCGGCACCGAATACGATGCTGTTGGGAAGCAGATATAAAGATGTCAAAACAATGTTGGCAAAAGGCCCTGCCGCTGCGCATATTATCTCTTTTTTACACGACAGTGCCGTCGCATTTTTTATTGTTGCCGAGATCCCGAAAGGAAGCAGTTCGATCTCACCGATCTCAGCTCCGAAAAAAGTATATGCCAATATGTGCGCCGTTTCATGAAAAGCCGCCGCAAGAAAGATATACAGAATAAATTCCGTTTCTCCCAAAAGAGCAAAAACCGCCCAAAATACAAAGAAAACAGGATGAACTTTAAATTTCATTGTTAATTCGCTTTTCATTTTTTGTAATGGTTTATATTTCACGTTAGCAGATTTAAACCGTCGGAGTAATCAATTATATTTTATAAAAAAAAGAATATGAATAAATTATGTTTTTTTATGTTTGTGCTTGACAAACTTAAGAACAATGTCGTATAATTATAAACGGAAAATACTTGTTAGGAGGACTCTGCTTTCAAATGAAAAACACGCGGTCTGCACTTTTAAACGGATTTGCGATGTATTTAAAAAGGCTTGATAAAGCTATCATTATTCTTGCAATAGCTCTGTGTGCCTGCGGTATGGTAGCTATTACTTCGGCAGTTCTTGCAGACTCTTCAAAAGCTCGATGTATACCGATGCAACTTATCGGTATTGCAGGCGGTTTTATCATCATGTTTATTGTCGCAAGGATAGATTATGAATTTATATGCGATTTTTATATACTGATATCGATATTTTCCAGTGCACTTCTGTTCTTTACAGCGATTTTTGCCGATAATCAAGGCGGTAACTATAACTGGCTGACGTTAGGCTCTGTAAATGTACAGCCATCTGAGTTTACGAAAACGACATTCGTTTTGAGCATTTCGGCTCATATATCAAGGTTAGGTGACCGACTGAATCATCCTTTTAATATTCTTCTTGTCGGCGCTCATTTCCTTCTGTATTTCGTCCCCGTTCTTCTTCAACACGACCTTGGTTCTGCGATAATTTATCTTGTTATGTTCGTTCTTATCCTTTATGTCGCAGGCTTGAAATACAGATATATTATAATCGCTTTTTCTCTATGTGCCGCTGCTGCACCGATCATTTGGGAATACTTGCGTATAGACCAAAAAAAACGTATTATTTACGGTTTTCAGCCGGAACTCGATCCGCTCGGATACGGATATCAGCCTCTTCTTGCGAAGACTGCTCTCGGTTCGGGTGAAATGGACGGACTCGGATTCGGAAACGGTATTCAGACGCAAAATGCGCTTCTGCCTGCGAATCACACAGACTTTGTTTTTGCAATTATCGGGGAAGAATTCGGATTTATAGGTTGCCTTATCGTTCTTATCCTTATGGTTCTCCTGATAATGTTTATACTTCTTAACATCCCAAAAACGCAAAATCCCTGCGGTAAGCTTATTTGCGTAGGTATCGCAGGTATACTGATTGCTCAGACTGTAATTAATCTCGGTA
>SVMP01000200.1 GCA_015067385.1 Oscillospiraceae bacterium
GCAGTTTTTCTTTATAAGTTTGCGGATCCGAATAAAAAGCTTCACAATGAGAGGTATTTTCTGCAAGGTAAAACTTTTTATAGCCTTTTATTTTTGCATTATAAAGATCAATTGACATTTGAGGTAAAACAAAATTGTCACTGTCTCCGTGAATGAAAAACATCGGGATGTCGCCGCATTTTTCCATTGATTTAACCGGACTGACTTTTTTCATATCGATTCCGTATTTTTTCTTTATGATCAGTCGGGCAACGGTAAGCATAGGAAAGGTTTTGATTCTGTAATCGGCGCGTACTCTCTCTTTAATCAAAGAATACAGATCAGAATAAGCACTGTCTGAAATAACAAAAGAAATATTATTAACCTTACCAGAACATGCCAACAGTATTGCTTGCGCCGCACCGAAAGACTCTCCGAAAAGCCCCACGGGTATGTCGTGTCCGAGACTGTCGTTTATCCATTTAAAGATAGCCATAGAGTCTTCTGCGTCAAGAACAGATAAACCGACATATTCACCTCCGCTTTGTCCGCAAAAACGGGCATCCGGAACTATAACAGAAAAACCGTATTCTCTGAATATCGGAATATATTTAGCCATGGAATCGGATGATGCGTTATACCCATGAAAAAGTATAACGATCTTTTGAGGCTTACTGCTGTCTTCATTCAATGGAATATATCTGAAAGAGATCGGTATTCCCAATGTTGAATTAACAGTAAATCTTCCTTCCCCAATGAATTTTTCATCAAACGGGAACATCGTCGGAGCTTCACTTTTTTTAGGACGAAGGATTGAAGAAATGAGAATTTTCTCGCCAAGGCACATAACGGTAACGATAAAAACAACAATGAATATAATCAAAACTAAAAAGTCCATTTCATCCTCCCGATTTAATTTTATTATTCCTCAGCATATATTTTAGCACATTTCAATAATAATTTCAACAGTTTTACGTGACTTTTTTATTAATTTGCAATTTTTTTTCTCAAAAAAAGATTGCAAATTATTAAAATATGTGATATAATATATAAGAAAAGACTTCCAGATATAGATTTAAGACAAAATCACCGAGGAGCATACTTCCATGTTTCAGCAAGAAATGCCAGATTTTAAATATGATCATATAGGTGCGTTTTTACGCGCATATAATTATTACGGAGCGCATAGAATTAATGATGAATGTATTTTCCGTGTTTGGGCGCCTCATGCAGATGAAGTATACCTTGAAGGCGATTTCAATATTTGGAACGAAAAAGATCCCTTGTTCAGAATGACTAAAATAAATGATTACGGAGATTTCGAACTTAAAGTTCCTCTGAAAAAGGAATACTCCAAGTATCGATACAGAATTTATACCGAGGACAGAATTTACGAAAAAGTAGATCCGTTTTCATTCCGTTTAAAGGAAAGAAAAAAATATTGTTCTGAAATTTATGATATAGATAATTACGAATGGCACGACCAAAATTGGATCAATTACAGAAGAAAAATAAATCCAATAACTTCCCCTATCAATATTTATGAGGTCCACCTCGGGTCATGGAAAAAAGCTGAAGACGGATCATTCATCAATTATCGGAATATTGCGAAAGAGCTTGTCAGATACGTAAAAGATATGGGATATACACATATCCAACTCATGTCTGTTATGGAGACCTCCAACCATGATCCGATGAGTTATGAAACAATCGGTTACTATGCTCCTTCTTCAAGATATGGTTCTCCCGACGATCTTATGTTCCTTGTTGACTACTGCCACACACACGGAATTGGTGTTATTATAGATTGGATGGCTGCAGGTATTCCGAAAGACAGTTTCGGTTTATATAAATTTGACGGCGACTATTGTTATGAATACGCAGATGATCAAAAGAGAACCCGTTCTGACAATAAGACATGTTCTTTCGATTTCAGTAAATCCGAAGTGCAGACTTTTCTGATGTCAAACGCATTTTTCTGGATCGAAAAATATCACATCGATGGTATTATTGTCAACTCTGTTTCTTCAATGATTTATCTCGATTATGAAAAGAAAAACGGAGAATGGACAGAAAATGAATACGGCGGAAGAGAAAATCTTGAAGCCATACATTTTTTGAGCAATTTGAATAATGCTATTAAGGTCGGACATCCGGATATTATCACCATTGCGGATGAAAACAGTGCATGGCCCATGGTAACAAGGTCATGGGAAATCTGTGGTCTGGGCTTTACATTCAAATGGAATATGGGTTGGTCCGCAGATACAATGGAATATGCAAAAATCGACCCGATATTTCGAAAGAACTATCATAAAGATATTACTTTCCCTTTCACATATGCTTTTTGTGAAAATTATATTTTACCTATCAGTCACAGCAAAATAAGTCTTTTTGAAAAAATGCACGGAGACTACAAGAATAAAATCGCAAATATAAGAACATTCCTCGGATACATGATCGCAAGTCCCGGCAAAAAGCTTTTATTTATGGGCAATGAGTTCGGACAAATGTCTGAATGGGACTATGAAAAGGAACTTGACTGGTCGTGCTTAAACGATGAGAATCACAGTTCCCTTAAAAATTATGTAAAAGAGCTTAATCTTTTTTATCTTGAACATCCCGCATTATGGCAAAAAGATAATAAAAACGAAAGTTTCCGGTGGATATCCAGCGAAGACCGTGATCAAAACATCATCGCCTTTATGAGAAACGGAACAGAGGAACGACTTATCTTCCTTGTGAATTTTGCTCCCGTAACAAGATACGATTACAGAATCGGAGTTCCGTCTGAATGTGAATATGAAGAAATATTCAATTCAGACAACGCATATTTCGGTGGCACAGGGATTTCAAACGGTATTATGGAATCGTACCCATTTCCGATGCACGGTTATGATCAACAAATATCTTTAACGGTTCCGCCGTTGTCGATTATTTGTTTGAAAGCAAAAAGTTAATAATTCCCTCAGGGATTGTATAAAAATTTAAAGGAGTGCATTTTCATGATCAGAAAAAACAGGTGTATAGCAATGCTCCTCGCAGGCGGACAAGGCAGCCGTTTGCATGTTCTGACAAAAAACATTGCAAAGCCGGCAGTACCGTTCGGTGCAAAGTACAGAATAATAGACTTCACTTTGTCTAACTGTATCAACTCGGACATTAACGTCGTTGGTGTTCCCACACAGTATCAGCCCCTCGTTCTAAACCGATATATAAGAAACGGTTTACCATGGG
>SVMP01000022.1 GCA_015067385.1 Oscillospiraceae bacterium
AATAGCGACAGCGGGGGGGGACACGCCTTTCTGTTCGCCGATGCGTTCAAGCTCCTTGTTAAGTTCGGGATATTTATCGCTGCCGATAAAAATGCCTTCGAAGAAGCCGTACATAACAGGGGACCATGCCTGGATGGTGATGTCGTTAAGGCGGCAGTATTCGAGAACAGAGCCGTCTCTGTTTATGCCGTTTTCGTGTTTCATATTAACAGTGATTCCGCAATCGATCATACCTGTATGAGCGAGGCCGAACTGGAGCTGATTTGCAACGATCTTCTGAGGCAAATATTTCTGAAGAAGAGCCATCTGGTAGGGATTCTGGTTTGAAACGCCGAAAAATCTTACTTTGCCGCTTTTTTCGAGAGTAGTGAAAGCCTCTGCGACCTCTTCGGGTTCCATGAGGGTATCGGGGCGATGAAGAAGAAGAATGTCGAGATAATCCGTATTGAGACGTTTAAGGCTTTTTTCAACGGAGGAAACGATATGTTCCTTTGAAAAATCGAAAAAGCCGGGACGGATCCCGCATTTTGACTGGATAAGGACGCTGTCTCTGTTGCCGTTAAAAGCGGACGCAAAAACTTCTTCGCTCTTGCCGCCGCCGTAAATATCGGCATGATCGAAAAAGTTAATGCCGCAATCGAGCGCCGTTGAGATAAGATTTTGGACATCCTTTTTATCCTTGCCGCTGATACGCATACAGCCGAGGGCGATAGCGGAAGCATTGATCTTGCCGAGTTTGCCGAGATCGATATTTTTCATGAGAGGACCTTCCTTCTTTTGATTATTTAAAAAAACACGAAGAATGCAGGGAAAACCTAACGTTCTTCGTGTTTAAAACTATGTTTTTTTAATTATACGCGTGTGACCTTGCCGGAGCGCAGACAAGACGTGCAAACATAAACATGCTTCACGGAACCGTCTACAACGGCTTTGACACGGCGAACGTTCGGTTTCCAAGGTCTGTTGGTATGTCTGTTAGAGTGAGAAACCTTGCATCCGAAAACTACGCCTTTACCGCAGTATTCACATTTAGCCATGACTGTACACCTCCGTATGAATTATCAAATAAAATTTCCTTAAAATTAAATATAAAGGAGTAATTATTTGAGTTCAACTTTAGCGCCAGCGTCTTCAAGAGATTTCTTGAGAGCTTCAGCTTCATCGGTAGAAACTTTTTCTTTGATAGCTTTGGGAGCGCCGTCAACGATTTCTTTAGCTTCTTTAAGACCGAGACCGGTGATTTCTTTAACAACTTTGATAACTGCCATTTTGCTTGCGCCAGCATCCATAAGGATAACGTCGAATTCAGTCTGAGCAGCGGGAGCAGCATCAGCAGCGGGAGCAGCAGCAACTGCAGCAACAGGAGCAGCAGATACGCCGAATTCTTCCTCGATTGCTTTTACGAGATCAGCGAGTTCGAGGATGGTAAGAGATTTGATATCTTCTAAGATTTTAAGAGACTTTTCAGTAGCCATTTTAATTTTCCTCCATGTAATTTGAATAAATAAAAAGATTTGATGGGCTTTTGGTGTCCGTATTCTTCTTTAACACAGCACCGCCCGATTTTTACGCTATATTAAGCGATTTTAGCGGATTTCGGAAAACTCCGGGGGTTCCGTATTGGCCCGAAGAAATACGAAGTATTTCCTTCAAAGAATGCGTGGCATTCTTTATTCTGCAGCAGCTTCTTCGCCGCCGTTTTCTTTGTCGATCTTTGCCTGAAGTGCATATGCAAGACCGTAAAGGGGACCCTGGATGCTGCCGAGGAGCTTCGCGATAAGACCTTCCTTGGAAGGAATCTTGGAGAGCTCGATAACGCCGTTAGCGTCGAGGATTTCACCATCGATGAAACCTGCTTTAACTACGAGTTTATCGTGAGTCTTAGCGAACTCGCAAATAACTTTAGCAGGAGCGGTGAAGTCTTCACTGGTAGCAAGAGCAGTGGTGCCGTTGAAAACATCAGAGAGAGCATCGTAACCAACGTTTTTAGTTGCCATTCTGGTAAGAGTGTTCTTAACAACAGCGTATTCTACGTTATTTTTACGGAGTTCTCTACGAAGTTCGGTATCTTCCTGAACGTTAAGACCCATGTAGCTTACGATAACACCGGACTTAGCGTTTTTGATACGGTCGGTAAGTTCAGCAACGATCTGCTGTTTCTGCTCGAGAATTTTGTTGCTAGGCATGTTTTTGTCACCTCCCAAATGTAACTATGCCATAAGGTGTCTCCTGAAGAAATTCAAAAGAAAAGCTCTTTCAAAACAGCACTGTCTTGAAAGAGCATTATATTTCCATATAAAAAATTTACATTATGAAAATTAAATCTCTTCCTCGACAGGCATACATTAAGACGGAATTCCGTCGCCTGTTGTCTCAGGAAACTTGTTGCTCGTTTTACGAGCTTTATTATTATATCACTTCAGCCGTCTTTTGTCAACGGCTGAAATGAACGAATGTTTGACAATTCGTAAAATTAAATATGTATATTTCTATTTTACAACGATATTGACCATTCTGCCGGGAACGAAGATCTCCTTGACGATGGTATGGCCGTCGATATAGCCCTTGACCTTTTCGTCAGCCTTTGCGGTGTTAATAGCGGTATCTTTATCGGCATCTGCGGGGATAACGACTGTAGCGCGGAGCTTGCCGTTGATCTGAACGGGGATCTCAACTGTTGAAGCTACGGTCTTTGCTTCGTCGTATTCGATCCATTTACCGGAAGCGAGCATACCTTCGCCGCCGATCATTTCCCACATTTCTTCGCTGATATGAGGAGCGAAGGGAGAAAGGAGGGTGAGGAACGCTTTAAGCTCTGCCTTGTTGATGGATTTAACATCGTATATTTCGTTGAGAAGGCTCATGAGCGCTGCGATAGCGGTGTTGAACTTCATCGCCTCAATGTCTTCGGAAACCTTTTTGATAGTCTTATGGATAGACATTTCGAGAGCGGGAGTATATTCATCGCCATCGGTAAGCATGGAAGAAAGGCCCCATACTCTGTCGAGGAATCTCTTACAGCCCTTAACGCCGTTTTCGGACCAGGGAGCAGATTTTTCAAAGTCGCCGATGAACATAACGTAAAGACGGAGCGTATCAGCGCCGAAATCACGGACAATGTCGTCGGGGTTGATGACGTTGCCTCTGGATTTGGACATCTTTTCGCCGCCCTCACCGAGGATCATGCCGTGAGCAGTTCTCTTGTTATAGGGTTCGGGTGTTGAAACGAGACCGATATCATAAAGGAATTTATGCCAGAAACGGGAATAGAGAAGATGGAGAGTAACATGTTCCATACCGCCATTATACCAGTCAACAGGCATCCAGTAATCGAGGGCTTCCTTGGAAGCGATGCAGGTGTCGTTGTGAGGATCGCAATAACGGAGGAAGTACCACGAAGAGCCTGCCCAGTTGGGCATGGTGTCGGTCTCACGTTTAGCGGGGCCGCCGCAGTGAGGACAGGTGGTGTTGATCCAGTCGGTCATTGTTGCGAGCGGAGATTCGCCGTTATCGGTCGGTTTATAGCTTTCAACGGGGGGAAGACGGAGCGGAAGCTCTTCATCGGGGAGGGGTACCCAGCCGCACTTTTCGCAGTAAACGAGGGGTACGGGTTCGCCCCAATAACGCTGACGGGAGAATACCCAGTCACGGAGCTTGAAGTTTGTTTTAGCAACGCCGATGCCCTTTTCGGTGAGCCATTCGGTGATAGCTTTTTTAGCGTCGGCAACTTCCATACCGTCGAGGAATCCGGAGTTGACCATTTTGCCGGTTGCAACGTCTGTAAAAGCTGCTTCCTGTACGTTGCCGCCTGCGACTACTTCGATGATGGGAAGATCGAATTTCTTTGCGAAATCCCAGTCACGTTCGTCATGTGCGGGAACAGCCATGATAGCGCCCGTGCCGTAAGAAACGAGAACATAGTCGGAAATGAAAATGGGGATCTGCTTGCCGTTTACGGGGTTGATAGCGCAAACGCCGTCAAGCTTGATACCTGTTTTGTCTTTAACGAGCTCGGTACGCTCAAAGTCGCTCTTCTTTGCGGCTTCTGCTCTGTAAGCAACGATCTCATCGTAATTGCCGAGGGTATCTTTCCATTTTTCGATATACTGATGTTCGGGAGAGATTACCATATAGGTTGCGCCGAAGAGAGTATCGGGACGTGTGGTGTAAACACGGAGCTTATCGCCCGAAGTTGTTTCAAAATCGACTTCTGCGCCGTGAGAACGTCCGATCCAGTTTATCTCCTGAGTTTTAACTCTTTCGATAAAGTCGAGACCTTCGAGGTCATCGATAAGTCTGTCGGCATATTCGGTGATCTTGAGCATCCACTGGCTCTTTACCTTGTGTTCAACTTCGCCGCCGCAGCGTTCGCATTTGCCGCCGACGACTTCTTCGTTTGCAAGAACGATCTTACAGGAAGTACAGAAGTTAACGCTCATTTCCTTTTTATAAGCAAGGCCGCGTTTGAAGAACTGAAGGAAGATCCACTGTGTCCATTTATAATAGTTGGGGTCGGTGGTGTTTATTTCTCTTGACCAGTCGAAAGAAAGGCCGAGGGATTTGATCTGTTCACGAAAACGTGCTACGTTGTTTTCGGTAACGATCTCGGGGCGGATGTTGTTTTTGATAGCGTAGTTTTCGGTGGGAAGACCGAAAGCGTCCCAACCGAGGGGATAAAGGACGTTATAACCTTCCATTCTGCGTTTTCTCGAAACGATATCGAGCGCAGTATACGGACGGGGATGACCGACGTGCAGACCCTGACCGGAGGGGTAGGGGAATTCTACGAGGGCATAATATTTGGGGAGAGTGTAGTCGTTTTTAGCTTCGAAAACGTGAGCCTCATCCCATTTTTTTTGCCATTTTTTTTCAATGGCGGTATATTCGTAACCCATGATTTTTGCTCCTCAAGGTAATTAATTATCGAGATAGTTGTTTATATCCATTTCGGTTCCGTCTTTCCAGAAGCGTTCGAGATCGTAGAAGCTGCGAGCCTCTTTGGTGTAGACGTGAACGATAATGTCATAGTAGTCGAGAAGGATCCAGCCGCCTTCGGGTTTACCTTCACGGTGACCGAGCTTATAGCCTGCCTTGTCCATCTGAAACTCACATTCGTCTGCGAGAGTGCGGACCTGAGTGGTGGACGTACCGTTGCAGATAACGAAATAAGATGCAAGAGTTGTTATTTCGTCGATCTTTATTACTTTTATATCGACTGCGCCTTTGGAATCAAGGGCGTTGACAGCCTTTTTGACCATTTCTTCAATCATTTTGTTAGGTCCTTTCATTTATTATATAGTTGTACATCTCTATAGTATCGGGATGTATGGCAATATTCTTTGTAATTGTGTTGCAGATTATCCATTTGAGTCCCTCAAAAAGCGCATTATCGAGGTCATTATCGGCAAGAGCGCGGTAATGATCGACATCCGAATAATCACGGTTCGGCTCGATAAAATCGGAAACATAGATGATCTTGTCAAGAAGCGACATACCGGCATGACCGGTCGTGTGATAACGGATAGCGGAAAGAATTTCGTCATCGGTTATTTTCAGGGTATCACGGACGAAAAATTCAGCTGTTTTCGCATGAATGACCTGCGGGGAGGCGAGGTCGTTTTCGTCGAGAGGAACATCGTTTTCGGTACAGAAATCGATCTGCTCGGAGTTTGAGAGATTTTTCGTAACGTCGTGAAGAAGCCCTGCGATCTCTGCCTTTCGTTTGTCTGCACCGTATTTTTCGGCGAGATAAACGGCTGTTTTTGCAACGCCGAGACAATGTTCAAACCTTTTTGCAGGCAAACGTGAGCGTAAAAGCTCTTTTGCGTTTTCGATATTGATACAGCCGTAAAGACCGTTGAAACGGATATACTCCGCAACGCTTTCGGGCACGAGGGCTGAAAAATCAAGGCCGCCGTTTATCGAATTTCTGACAGATGTTGAACTGATGGCAAGAGGCTCAAAATCATAGACCGAGACATTTCCGCCGAATTTTTCCCGAAGCATTTTTGCCTGTTCATCGAGAGCCGCACGGTCGTCGCCCGTTCTTGAAAAAGCGGCAACGGAACAGAGCTGAAAGATGCGTTCGACCTTATACCATTTATGGAAAGACAGAAGCATATCGGAGCCTGTGTAGAGCGTGATGCTGTCGTTGGGATACTGCGTTTTAAGCCATTCGAGAGTTTCGACAGAGTAACTTTTACCGCATTTTTTTACCTCATAATCGCAGACTTCGGCGTTTTTAACATGACCGAACGCAAGGCGAGCCATTTCGAGACGGTCGGTGTCGGACGTATTTCCGGCAGCCTTATGAGGCGGTGTTCCTGTCGGAATAACAAATACACGGTCAAGGCCGCATTTTTCGGCAAATACCTCAAGGGCGGCAACGTGACCGTTGTGAGGGGGGTCGAATGTTCCCCCGAAAACACCTATTTTCATTTGGGAAGCTCTATTTTCGGCTTTTTCTGGGAGCGTCTGTAGAGAACAGCTTTTGAGCCGATCGCGCAAATAACCTCGGCGGAGCATTCCTCTGCGAGAAGATTTGCGGCTTCGATGGGTGTTAATTCGCAATTTTCAAGGCATTTGAGTTTGATAAGCTCACGTGCTTCGAGAGCATCGTTTGCCTGTTTGATGATATTTTCGTTCATACCGCCTTTGCCGATATGAAGGATCGCATCTTCTTTTGATGCGAGGCCGCGCAGATACGCACGCTGTTTACTTGTCATAAAGTTATTCCTTATCAGTAAGTTTTTCTCTGAGTGCCGCAAGAGCGTGCGCTCTGTGGCTGATGATATTTTTAACGCTGCCGTCAAGTTCGGCAAAAGTTTTGTTATATTCTTCGACGAGGAAGTAGGGGTCGTAGCCGAAGCCGTTCGTACCTCTTGCTTCATCGATAATAACGCCGGGACATTCGCCCTCTGCGGTTATCATCTTTCCGTCGGGGTAAACGAGAGCGATGGCACTTTTGAACATTGCACGGCGGTCGGTCTTGCCCTGCATTTTTTTAACGAGCTTTGCGTTGTTCGCCTCATCGGAAGAATTTGCGGTGTGGTCTCCCTCGCAAGCGTAACGTGCGGAGTAAACGCCCGGTTCGCCGTCAAGAGCAAAAACGCAAAGACCGCTGTCGTCGGCAATAGCAGGCTTACCGCTTACTTCAGCTGCCGCACGGGCTTTGATTATTGCGTTTTCGAGAAACGTTTTGCCTGTTTCCTCGGGGTCGGATACGACACCCGCCTCTGAAAGAGAGACGGGGTCGAACATATCGCCGAGAATTTGTTTGATCTCACGTATTTTATTTTTGTTGTTTGATGCAACTACTAAAATTTTATCCATAATTGTCTTTTCTGAATTCTTATTTAAAGTATTCAACGCCTGCTTCGAAGATCTTCATATCTTTCATGCCGGGGATATTCTTTGCGATGTTGTCGCCGCGGCGTTCGCTGTGACCCATCTTACCGAAGATCTTGCCGTCGGGAGAGAAGATACCCTCGATAGCGTCAACGGAAGTGTTGGGATTGTAACGAATATCCATGGTGGGATTGCCTGCTTTGTCAACGTACTGTGTTGCGATCTGACCGTTTCTTGCGAGTTCTGCAAGCATAGCGGTGGAAGCAACGAAACGACCTTCACCGTGAGATACGGGAATGGTGTAGATCTCGCCGAGAGAGCAGTTCTTCATCCAGGGAGAGTCAACGGAAGAAATGCGGGTGTCAACATAAAGAGACTGATGTCTGCCGATGGAGTTGAATGTAAGAGTGGGAGAAGTTTCATCGATATCTCTGATCTCGCCGTAAGGAACAAGGCCGAGCTTGATGAGAGCCTGGAAGCCGTTACAGATACCGAGCATGAGGAAATCGTCGCTCTGCAGACGTGTGTTGACAAGCTCCTTGATGCGTTCGTTACGGAAGAATGTGGCGATGAATTTACCGGAACCGTCGGGTTCGTCGCCGCCACTAAAGCCGCCGGGGAGCATAACGATCTGCGCGGACTTGATGGCTCTTTCGAGACGTTCAACGCTTGCGGAAATATCGAGAGCGGAACGGTTTCTGATGAGAAGGATCTCTGCTTCCGCACCTGCGATCTCAAATGCTCTTGCGGAGTCGTATTCGCAGTTTGTGCCGGGGAATGCGGGGATAACGACTTTCGGACGGTTGATCTTGATGAGAGGAGCTTTATCGGAACGTTTGTCGCAGGAATAAGTCTTTGCGGTGCCGATAGCTTCTTCGGAATTGAGGGGGAATACGTCTTCGAGGACAGCTTTCCATGTTCTTACGAGGCTGTCGAGAGAAACGGATTCTTTATTGTAGGTGATAGTTCTTGTTTTATTGATACGGCCGACCTTTTTGAAGCCGCTCATGGGAGTGTCGGTCTCGAATACGAAGCCACCGTAGTAAGGAGTAAAGAGCTGTTCGGGTGTAAGACCGGAAGAAAGCTCAACGCCCTTGCCGTTACCTGCCGCCATTTTGAAGACAGCCTCGGCGATACCGCCGGATGTTATAGCGGAACAGGACTTACAGAATTCGCTGTTTACGACTGCATGCATGAGAGCGAAGTTTTCGTTAACGGAGCCGAACTTGGGAAGACCGTTCTTTGTATATTCGGGAATGCAAGCGTAGATATAGCCGTCATCGGTCTTGAATTCGTTGGATTTAACTTTATCTGCATCCTGAACGGAGATAGCGAAAGAAACGAGTGTCGGGGGAACGTCGATATCTTCAAACGAACCGGACATAGAGTCTTTACCGCCGATAGCAGCAATACCGAGCTCTGTCTGAGCTGTCAATGCGCCGAGGAGAGCCTCGAAGGGCTTGCCCCAACGTTCGGGATTGTTCTTTGTGCTTTCGAAATATTCCTGAAGAGAGAGCCATACCTTATCCTGCGGACAGCCTGCGGCGATAAGTTTCGCAACGCTTTCGATGATAGCGAACATAGCGCCCTTGAACGGACTTTCGGAAGAGAGATAGGGGTCGAAGCCGTAAGCCATAACGGAAGCGGTACCGCTTTCGCCTTTGAGGGTGGGGATCTTTGCAGCCATTACCTGAGAAGGAGTGAGCTGATCTTCGCCGCCGAAGGGCCAGAGAACGGAGCGAGCACCGATGGAGCCGTCGAAACGTTCAACGAGACCTTTCTGACAGCATACGTTGAGATCGGAAACGAGCTTGTTCATCTTTTCGGTAAATGTTGTGAAATCAGCTGTTTTTGCATCGGCTTCTTTTGCGGCAACTTTAACGGTGGTGTGTTTTTCCGCACCGTTGGAGTTAAGGAAGTCACGGGAGATGTTAACGATCTCTTTGCCGTTCCATGTCATAACGAGACGGTTGGTGTCGGTAACAACGGCAACTTCAACAGCATTGAGATTTTCCTCAGCCGCATATTTGATAAAGGTCTCGGCATCGTTTTTGTCAACAACGACAGCCATTCTTTCCTGAGATTCGGAGATGGCAAGCTCTGTGCCGTCAAGACCTTCGTATTTTTTGGGAACTTTATCGAGGTTGATGAGAAGACCGTCGGCAAGCTCGCCGATAGCAACGGAAACGCCGCCTGCGCCGAAGTCGTTACAACGTTTGATAAGACGGGTAACTTCGGGTCTTCTGAACATTTTCTGGATCTTGAGCTCTTCTACGGGGTTACCCTTCTGAACTTCAGCGCCGCACTCGGTAATGGAATCGAGAGTGTGCTGTTTGGAAGAACCTGTAGCACCGCCGCAGCCGTCACGGCCTGTAGCGCCGCCGAGAAGAACGATAACGTCGCCGGGAGCGGGACATTCACGGACTACGTTTTCAGCGGGAGCAGCACCGACAACAGCGCCGATCTCCATACGTTTTGCAACGTAGCCTTCGTGGTAGAATTCGTTTACGAGACCTGTTGAGAGACCGATCTGGTTACCGTAGGAGCTGTAGCCTGCGGCAGCGGTAGTGGTGATCTTTCTCTGGGGGAGTTTACCTTTCATAGTTTTTTCGAAAGGTACTCTGGGGTCGGAAGCGCCCGTTACACGCATAGCCTGATAAACATATGCTCTGCCTGAAAGCGGGTCTCTTATAGCACCGCCGAGACAAGTTGCGGCGCCGCCGAAGGGTTCGATCTCGGTGGGGTGGTTATGAGTTTCGTTTTTGAACATGAGAAGGTAATCTTTGTCTTCGCCGTCGATCTTTGCTTTGATCTTAACGGAGCAGGCATTGATCTCTTCGGAAACGTCGAGATCGGGAAGTTTGCCGCGTTTACGAAGAACTTTTCCGCCCACGGTTGCGATATCCATAAGGCAGATGGGCTTTTTGGAGCCGAGCTCTTCTCTGATCTCAAGGTATTTATCGTAAGCCGCTTTAACGTAGGGAACTTCGATATCCGCTTCGTCGATAATGGTGGAGAAGGTAGTATGGCGGCAGTGGTCTGACCAATAAGTATCGATCATTCTGATCTCGGTGATGGTCGGATCACGGTGTTCGGTGTTTTTGAAGTAATCCTGAAGGAAAGTAACATCGTCAAGGTCCATAGCAAGACCGAAGCCGCGAAGGAATGTTGCAAGAGCGTCACGGTCGAGAGATGTAAAACCGTCAAGAGTTTCAACTTCGGTGGGAACAGCGTACTCGGCGATAAGAGTTTCGGGCTTTTCAAAAGCCGCTTCACGTGCTTCCACGGGGTTTATGAGATAATTTTTGATCTTTGCGAAATCGTCATCGGATATATTGCCGGAAACAGCGTAGACCTTGCCGCTTCTTACTGTGGGACGTTCTTTTCCGGTAAGAAGAGAGAAGCACTGAGAGCAGGAATCTGCACGCGCATCGAACTGACCGGGAAGATATTCGGTAACGAACACCTTTGTGCCCTTTTCAAATTCGGGAAGCTCGCTGTAAATATCATCGACATTGGGCTCGGAGAAGATAAGAGTTTTTGCTCTTTCAAAATCTTCCGCGGATACGCCCTCAACATCGTATCTGTTAAAGAAACGAACCTTATCGACATCAACGCCGAGGGTTCTGCGAAGGTCGGAAGCTACGGATTTAGCTTCTACTGCATATGCATTCTTTTTTTCCGAGTAAATTCTGTATACCATAAATTGACCCCTTTTTATATTTTTAAAACAGAGTTTCTATTCTATATTTACTTTACTGATTATTATAACACATTTTATTTATATTTTCAATAGGTAAAAGAAAAAGTTTACAATAAAATTGAGAGCAGACAAGGGTTTTTTACCGATATCTGCTCCGAAATGTAACTATCACTTATGGCTTATCGCTTACAACTTCCCCCATCGCTTTATCCGCCGATGCCTGTGTGACCTTTACGGTGAAGATAAGATTCCGTATATCTCTGTTGCAGGGTGCGGAGATCTCGGCGTATTCGGGAGAGTGACCGGTGTAGATGCCGTCTTTTTCGGTCTCGAAAAGAACGGAGATCTCTTTGCCCACGAGGCGTTTGTAAAAGGACTCTTCGCTGTCTTTGCAGGCATTTATCATGCGGCGGCAGCGTTCTTCTTTAACATCCTTCGGCAGTTTTCCGTCCATTTGCGATGCGCGTGTTCCTCTGCGTTCGGAGTAGGGGAAGACGTGGACCTTTTCGAATCTCATTTTAACGGCAAAAGCCATTGATTCAAGAAAATCCTCTTCTGTCTCTCCGGGAAAGCCCGTGATGATGTCGGTCGTTATTGCGCAGTCGGGGAACGTTTTTCTCAGAAGAGAAACGGCGGCGGCAAATTCGTCGGGAGTGTAGTGTCTGTTCATATCCCTGAGAGTTTTTTTACAGCCGCTTTGGAGCGAAAGGTGAAAATGGTGGCAAAGATTTTTAACGTTCTTCATTCGTTCGACGTTTTTTTCCGTTATGAACACGGGTTCGAGCGAGCCGAGGCGGACACGTTCAAGCCCGTCTATCTTTCCGAGCCTTTCGAGCAGGTCGCAAAGATCGCAGGTTCCGAGATCCTTGCCGTAATTATCGAGATGTATGCCCGCAAGAACGATCTCGCTGCAGCCGCCCGAAACGAGACTTTCCGCCTCTGAAACGGACTCGTCGAGATCTCTCGATCTGATCCTGCCTCTTGCGAAAGGAATAATGCAGTAAGAGCAGAAATTATTGCAGCCGTCCTGAACTTTCAATGCGGCTCTCGTTGTCCCGATACGCTCGGAATTCATCTTTTCGAAGCATGTTTCCTTCTCTATTTCGGGGATATCGACAATGCGTTCATGATCCTGTAAAAAACGCATAACATATTCGTAAATACGTGCTTTGTCCTTATTTCCGAGGACGATATCGGCTTCGGGCAGAAGCGCCGCAAAATCAGGCTCTGTCTGGCTTGCACAGCCGCAGACGGCAACTATCGAATCGGGATTTTTACGTTTTGCACGGCGTATCATCTGACGTGATTTACGGACGCTTTCCTCGGTCACGGCACAGGTGTTGATTATATAAACGTCGGCTTTTTCATTATCGGAAACTATCGTTGCGCCGTTGTCGATAAAGATACCGCTTACGGCGTTGCTTTCGTACTGATTGACTTTACATCCGAGGGTGTGAACGGAAAATGTCATATAATTTAAAAAGTCCTTTCTCAATGTTAAGGGAGATGTTGAAACGGAAAAATTTTTCCTTATAAAAACGGTTAAAAACCTTGACTTATCATAAATAATCTGCTATACTTTAACCAAAATCCAAGGAGAATTTCTGTGACAATGAATTTCGGTTACGCAATATTCGATCTTGACGGAACGATTTTCGATTCGATGTATTACTGGCGGACGGTGGCTGTTTATGCGCTTGAGAAAAACGGCTTCCATGTCCCCGAAGATCTCGCCGAAAGGTCGAAGCATATGCTTGTGTACGAGGCTTTCAATCTTCTTTGCACCGAGTTGAAAACGGAGAAAAAAATCAGGTATTCCGACATTTCAGAGGAATACAGAAGCAAAGTCCTTCGTCCTGCGTATGAGACCGACATTATGCCGAAGCCGTCCGCCGTCGAATTTCTGCGGATGTTAAAAGACAGCGGCGTAAAGCTCTGCATTGCAACGGCGACTGCGAGAGAACTTTTCATGCCGGCAATAAAAAGGCTCGGAATGGAAGATCTTTTCGAATTTTACATAACGACCGCCGAAGTCGGAAAGTCGAAGGATCACAGCGACATTTACGATATTGCGCTCGAACGTCTCGGCGGAACGAAAGAAAACACGGTCGTGTTCGAAGATCAGCTGTACTGCATAAAAACGGCATCTGCGGCGGGTTACAGAATATTTGCCGTTGACGACGAATATTCGAGACAAGACCGACAGACCACGGAAAAGCTCTGCGAAAGATACATTACCGACTACGGAATGTTCATAAAAGAAATCTTAAATCAACATAACCGAAAAGGAGACAAAAACCATGACAATCATGCTTGATTCAATCGACAAAGTAAAGGCTTTCGTAGCTAAGATCGCAATGTTCCCCTGTGACGTTGACCTCATATCCGGCCGTTACACCATTGATGCAAAGTCCATCATGGGTATTTTCAGCCTTGACCTCGCAAAACCCATCAAACTCGTTGTTAACGATCCGTCCTGCGAAAATCTTCTGGAACAGCTCAAGGAATTCGAATATATTGAAGAATAAGCTGTTTTTTTAATAATACCATACACAGAATAAAATGTCAACATTTGAAAAGGTTATAATGTAATGAAAATATCAGATATCAAATACGAAAGACCTAATATTGACGCACTGCGTGCACGTTGCGAAGAGCTTTTCAAGAGATTTGACGAAGCGAATACCGCAGATGAGCAGCTTGCAGTCTACAACGAATATATTGCGATGAACGAAAGCATCTCCACGCAGTCATCGCTTGCATATATCCGTTTTACGCTCGACACACGAGACGAATTCTACTCAAAAGAGATCGACTGGATGAACGAGACACGCCCCGTTCTTTCCGAAATGAGCCTTAATTTCCGCAAGAGAATGCTGGCATCGAAGTTCCGTCCCGAACTTGAAAAGGCTCTTTCTCCGATCGTTTTCAAAAACTATGAATTATCAATGAAAGCATTCGATCCGATCATTGCGGAAGACTGCGTTGAAGAGGCGAAGCTTCAGACAGAGTACAAAAAGCTTCTTTCTTCCGCAAAAATTCCGTTTATGGACGGCGAATACAACATTCCCCAGCTCGGTAAATTCAAAGAAGGACCCGACAGAGAGATCAGAAGACAGGCTTTCTGCGCTCAGGGCGAATGGATGAAAGCAAACGCCGACAAATTCGACGATATTTTTGACCGCATGGTAAAAGTCCGTGACCGTATGGCAAAGAAAATGGGCTTTAAGAATTACGTTGAACTCGGCTATTACCGCATGAGAAGAAACTGCTACTCTCCCGAAGACATTGCCGCTTTCCGTGAGCAAGTGCTCAACGACTGGGTACCGTTCGTTGCGGAGATGAAAAAGAAGCAGGCTGCGGATCTCGGCATCGACAGAATTATGCTTTACGATGACGGCATCTGCTTAAAAGACGGCAACCCCACGCCGATCGGAACTCCCGAAGAGATATTCGAAAACGGCAGAAAGATGTACAAAGAGATGTCTCCGCTTACGGGCGAATTTATCGATTTCATGCTTGAACACGATCTTTTCGACGTAATTGCCCGTGAAGGCAAGTCGGGCGGCGGCTACTGCACAGATCTTCCCGATTACAAAATGCCGTTTATTTTCGCTAATTTTAACGGAACATACGGCGATATCGATGTTCTTACCCACGAAGCAGGTCATGCGATCGCAGCTTACAAAGCGATGAACGGCGATCTTCCCGTTGAGCTTCAGGGTTACGGCATGGAGACTGCGGAAGTTCACTCGATGTCAATGGAATTTTTCGCATGGAAATGGATGGAGCTTTTCTTCGGCGACAGAGCAGACGATTACCGCCATATGCATTTCCTGAACGCTCTCTCGTTCATTCCCTACGGCACGATGGTAGACTATTTCCAGCAGTGCGTTTACGAAAAGCCCGAAATGACACCCGCAGAACGCAAGGCTCTCTGGGTCGAGCTTGAATCGAAATTCCGTCCGTATATGTCTTCCGAAGGCATCACATATATGGAAGAGGGCGGCCGTTGGCAGTATCAGAGCCATATCTACGAACGTCCGTTCTACTATATCGACTACTGTCTTGCGCAGACCGTCGCTTTCGATTTCCTTATCGCAATGAAGAAGGATTACGACGATGCGTTCAAGCGTTACGATGATTTCGTAACATCCGCAGGCTCGAAATATTTCACCGACCTCGTAAAAGACGCCGGCTTCAAAACACCGTTCGAGCAGGGCGCACTCAAAGACATTATTGAGAATGTTAAATAAAGGAAACTGCCATGAACCAGGAATTTATTGATAAATGCAAAGAGATCGGCATACATGAATACGGAATTCTGACGACCGATCAAGTTCCGTTCGAACATGAGGTACGAGAGATGTGCGCCGCAAACAGATGCGGTCTGTACGGCAGAAAATGGTGCTGTCCTCCCGGCTGCGGAACAGAAGAGGAATGCAAGGAAAAGTGCATGAAATACAAGAATGTTTTTGTATTTTCAACAAAGTACGACCTTGAAGACTCCTTCGATTTCGAGGGCATGACAGACGCTATGGTAAGACACCGCGATATCTCCAAAAAGGTTCGCAACCTCTTTAAAGAGATGTTCGGCAACGATTTTCTCGCTCTTTCTTCCGAGGGCTGCGACAACTGTACGGAATGTACGTACCCCGACGCTCCGTGCCGTTTCCCCGACGATATGATGCCGTCCGTCGAAAGCCACGGAATCATGGTATTCAAAGAAGCGGCTGCCTGCGGCATTCACTATATCAACGGCGCAAACACCGTTACTTATTTCTCGAATATTTTTTATAATTAACAACAAAAGTCAGCTCTTGCATTTCGCAGGGGCTGACTTTGTTTCACGTGAAATATTTCTCATAAAACTATAGACATATTGAATTTTTTATGTTATAATATCAAAAAAACATTTTCAAACGGAGGTTTCGGTCATGAAAAAGATCTTAACAAAGACGATCACTGTTCTTTTGATCTCGGCATTTATGCTGACATTTTTCTCGGCATGCGAAGGAGTGCAAAACAATGAAGTTGTTCCCGAATTTCCGACGGAGCTCGGCGATGAACTTGATTTTGACGGAAAAGAATTCATTTTCAGAGATGTTGTACATCACGGAGACACTCCGCTTATACCCACATCGATGGAAAATGCGCTTGACGACCTGCTTCTTGAGCATTATGAGAAGACGGAAAAAAAGATCAACTGTAAGCTCACGCTTCTTGTCGGCAACGGCACCATCACCCAGTATATTGCTTCGGGAATGAAATATGCCGATCTGATGAACAGCCAGTTCGGAAGCATTTTTTCATATTATAAAGCCGGAATAGCTGCGAATTACAACGATATACCGGGCATAGACATTCACAGCGGCAAATTCGGCAACGAAAACCTTCTTGATGCGTTGACATGGGGCAACAGAACGTACGGCGTTGTTGCTGAATATTGGGGCATTCCGACGCCGTATTTCAACGATGCGTTGATGTTCAACCCCAGAATAATAAGAACATATTCACAGCCCAGCCCTCACGAGCTCTGGGAAAACGATAACTGGAATTACGACACGTTCGAACAGATAGCCGTTGCTGTTACCGACACGACATCTGACCCCGACCGTCCCATTTACGCAACGGGTCTGAGCAGTTATTTTCTGCGCGCGGCATTTTTTGCCAACGGGGCAACTGTTGCAAAAGAAAATGAAGACGGAACTCTCTCGTTCAATCTGCCCTCTCAGGAAGCCGCAACAGCGACCGATTGGCTCAAGAAGCTTAATAATGAGATAAAAGTCCTCGACCCGAACACGAACGGCAGCTGGGAATATTACTGCGATATGTTCTCAGGCGGACAGTACGCATTCCTTTCGGAATATTCATGGGTCGGTCTGTCAAAAGATAACGGCAGGGTAGGGCTTAACATGGAAGAAGAATTTTCCTGGGTTCCGTTCCCGCGCGGTCCTCATGGTAATAAAGAAGTCCTCGCAACGTATGCCGACGCGAATTTTGCGCTCTTCGTTCCGATAAACAGTGAAACGGACGAGATCGGATATGTTATGACCGAGCTTTTCGAGCCTCTTTACGAGGGCAATAATTACGGCTGGAGAGAAGATTTCGAGCGTGAAGTTTTCTGGGACAGCACATCTTACGATCTTTACATCAAAACTCTCGAATCCGCAGTCAGCGATAATCTTTTATATGCGTCATCGGCAGACCTCGTCGGCAACATCAAAGCAATCGTCCTCGGCTCGAAATCCGTTCAGGAGGCATTCGAAAGCGTAGCCGATAAGGTTCAGGATCAGCTCGACAGAGACTATAATAATTATCTGAAAAATAATTAAGCGAAATTGCTTCGCAAGCTAAATTGTATAAAAACAGCTAAAAACAAACAGAGCAGAAAAAGGTTTAAACCAAGATCTGCTCTGTTTTTTATCGGAAAATTCTTACTTATTGAGGATTTTAACAGCCGTACCGTATGCAATGACCTCTGCGGCACCCTGCATGATAGCAGAAGACGCATAACGAATATTAACGACCGCATCGGCACCGAGAGACTCGGCTTCCATGACCATTCTCTTTGTTGCAAGTGCGCGAGCTTCGTTCATCATTTCATTGTAAGCCTTCAGTTCTCCGCCTACCAATGTTTTGAAGCTCTGTGTGATGTCTTTGCCGATATTTTTTGATTGGATGGTGCTTCCTTTAACAAGTCCCAGCATTTCCAATTCTTTGCCGCTGATGTAATCAGTATTTACCAATATCATCTTCTTCACCTTTCTTTATCTCTTTTATTCTTTCTATACAGACTTTTATCATAACTGCCGACAATACAAGAGGAATAATGCCCAAAAGATATTTCCATATACCGTCAAGCAGTGTTATCAATAATCCGAAGTAAAAAACATAATAAACTACCACTATTATTGAAATCACGATCGGCGCTATCATTTTCTTTTTATGAAAATTCACTTTATGACCTCTCTTTATTTAACTGCGTAGCAATATCACTCGTCCAACAGAAACTCTTTGAGTTTCTTGTGAACGAATATCACTGTGCGGAGCA
>SVMP01000201.1 GCA_015067385.1 Oscillospiraceae bacterium
CCTCCGTAGGCATGATTGTAAGACATTGTCTGCTCATCGCCCATCATTTTTTCCTTAAACCACAAGTCATCAACAAGAGGTTTATATAATTCAAGCATTTTACCACCTCGTCAAATTCTTATTTATCGAAGTGTTCGATTTATTGGGAATTAATGATTACACCGGTGTTCCCACTTCGATCAAGTTGCCGTCCAAATCGTAAAATCGGATTACTCGTTGCCCCCAACTATGTGTCATAAGATGATTTACATATTCAATATCGGGATACAGTCTTTCTAATTTTTCGACAAAGGATTCGATATCCTGCTCCTCAAAATACAATTCGCAAGAGTTGCTCTTCGGAACAATATCTCTATCTAAAAACGATTTCCATATTTTCTCGTCTTGAAGGACAAGACCTTCCGTTAAAATCATATTGCCGTCGTTGTCAAGCACCAAATCTATACCAAATAAATCGTGATAGAATTTTCTCGATTTCTCTATATCTTTAACAACAATCAGAATGTTCTTCAATTTCATATCATTTCTCCGCCAAATTCTTATTTATCGAACTGTTTTGCATAGACCGATATCGTATTATAAAATCGTAACAGTCGATTTTATTCGGGGTTTATTTGCAAACAAGGACCGTTCCGTCATCGCAAAGAGCGTAAAGCGCAAAATTTTCCGTCCCTTTAACGCAAACGCAGAATTCCGAAACATCCGTATAACCCGAAATTTCTTCGGCAAACGGATTATCATCGGTCGCAAGAAGCGTACCTGTTAAAGTCAAAGCGACAGGATAGAAATTATCGTTATATTTCATGATCGCAATATCTTTTATATCCGTCCACGCCACGATCTGCTCCGCATATTTATTTTCGGGTGAACAGAGAACTTTGCCGTAGCAGGAAAGCCCGATCGTATTTTCAACATGCTCGGAAGTCAGGATTTTTTGGACATTTATCCAGCTTTCAACATCGGAATTACGATCACAGTCAACGGTATGATCTTTTAGAACAAATGCGCTGTTACCGTATTTAAAAGAAATATCCGTAATATTTTCGAGCGTCTGTACGATCTCGCCGTTATAAACGACATGGACTTTGCCGCTTTCCGTAAAGACATAAAGCCCCGTCATAGCCCAGTAACCCGTATCGGGCAGGATCTGATGGCGGATGAAAAGTATATCGTCGTTTTTCGCAATGGAATTTACGATTTCCTCATTGCTCTCAAATTTATCGGTCTTTACAAGATGAAGCTCCCCTATCTGCGGATAGAAATTGCAAGTGTAAAGCTCTTCGCCTTTCTCAATAAGGGAGAGATATTCGGAATAATCTCCGTTTTCAAGGAACATATACGAAACGATCTCTCCGTCTTTTACGGCACACAGAATTCTGCCGGACAGTGTTTCGGTCTTTAAAACAGTATCCGTCGCATACAGTTCGAGGCGTTTGCCAGCGGACAATTCTTCCCAATGCAGCTGATAAAGACTGTTGCAGTAATCGTTTCTGAAATAATCTCCGACATCAAGACGGTAAACAGAACCGTCTTCACATACGAGCCAATTATCTGTAAGCAGTTCTGCGTCGGGTAAAGAGGCAAGTTCGTAATGAGAATAGATATTTTCATCAACAGGCAAGACTCTTTTTTCGCTAAGAAAATAACTGTCGGAAAGTTTTTTATTGAACACAGCCTGATGAGCTACTCCGTGAGAAGAACAAACGGTACTGTCGATCGTTTTACCGCTTATATCGCAGGAACACATTATAAACAAAAGACAAATAAAAACACTTAATATCCGTTTCAAAACAAAGACTTCCCCTTTCCTAAAAAAAAATAAAACGGCTTTTTACCGAGCCCACGAAACCAGTCAAATAAAGCTACGATAAAATTCACATATTTATCACACTTTACTATATAATACACGAAAACAACTGATTTGTCAAGGGTTTTAACGATAAAAAGCCATAAATTTATAAAAATTATTTTTCAAACAAACTTATTTTTGTCCGTAGTAAGCGGTAGCGCCGTGTTTACGGTAAAAATGACGTTCAAGAAGGACCTGATCCATCTGAGTGGTGCGTGTTTGCTCCGAAAGCGAATTTGTAAGCATATTCATCTGAGCGACACGTTCAAGAACGAATGCGTTTTCGACGGCTTTTGCGGGAGTTTTGCCCCAGACAAAAGGAGCGTGTTGAGAAACGAGGACAGCGGGGCAATATTCGCAGTTTATATTCTGAGTTTTGAATGTTTCAACGATAACTGTACCTGTATTTTTTTCATACGCACCGTTTATTTCATCGGCGGTGAGTTTTCTTGTTGCGGGAACAGCGCAAGAAAAATAGTCGGCATGGGTCGTGCCCAAAGGAAGAATAGGCTGAGAAGCCTGAGCGAAAGCGGTAGCATATGTTGAATGAGTATGAACAACGCCGCCGATCTCGGGGAAATTACGGTAAAGCTCTAAATGAGTGGGCGTATCTGAGCTGGGACGGAGCTTTCCTTCGACAATATTGCCGTCAAGGTCAACAACGACCATATCATCTTCCGTCATAATATCGTAATCAACGCCCGAAGGTTTGATAACGACAAGACCGCTTTCCCTGTCGATACCGCTTGCATTACCCCATGTGAGCATAACAAGACCGCATTTAACAAGATCTATATTTGCGATAAAAACATCTTTTTTAAGTTGTTCAAGCATAATAATAACTCCTATTTGATTTACTGATAATTAAAGTATACAAAGAAAAAAACATTTTGTCAAGCCTTTATCAAAAAAAGTCCCTCGGAGGTCAAATCCGAGGAACATAGTGTCAAGATTTATTCTGCGTCGCCCCAGACGGCTTCAACAGCTTTTTTGGACGGAGCAATTTCTTCTTCAATATATTCTTCAACACTGTCAATAACCGATTCGATATATTGAGTGGGAGTTTGTCCATTTAACACATGGTCACAAATCGATCCACACACAGATGAACCGAAATAGGAACACTGCGCAACCATAAACAGATCATAATAAATATCTGCATCCCGACGGTCAAAAAAGAATGTATTATACAAAAAATCTTTTATAGAATTGCTGTCAGGATATTCTTCAAAGGGCTCATAAAGTGCATTTATTACTATTGCAGTCGCTTCAACATTCGGTGAAAAACGGGAAAGGACAATGGCTCTTTCCAGATTGAATTGATGCGTTGCAAGATAACC
>SVMP01000023.1 GCA_015067385.1 Oscillospiraceae bacterium
TCAATGCGGCTGCGGAATACTGCGCTTACAAATCGGGAAAGACCTCTGATTTTCTTACATCTGAAAAAACCGCAGGCCTTACCCATTTCAAAGAATACCTCAACGACAGCGATGTAATTTACAACACTCTCCTCAGTTCCGTTTCAATGATCGAAAAGGATATTTCTAAATATTCTTTCGCATTACAGTACATGGTTGAAAATATTGCGGATATATGGGGACTTTCAAAGAATCAGTCCTCGGAGATGTACTTTATTTCATCCGCAAAGACATCGGCTGACGGCTCGGATCTTACGAATCCGTTCAACTATAAAGCAAATGCGCTTTCCTTACTGACGGAAGACATCAACCTGCTCTTATCCGAGCTTAAAAATCTCGGTTCATCGGACAGTGCGGCAGCAAAGCTCTTTATTGCAGAAAGTAAAATGAACGCATCCGTAAAAGAGATTTTGAGCGATTACGGTGCAGACTGTTACAACAAATTCCTCTACGACCTTTCCAACAAGACTTCTGCTTATTACGGCAAAGAAGACCTTGCATATGAAATGTTCAGAACTCTTGTTTTAAGAGACGGCATACAGCTTGACAGATATATCGTTCTCGATTCAAACGGTCAGGTTTCCGCATCGGAGGCAGTTTACAAATACTTTGCCTTTACGGTATCTGCGGTTTCCAAGGATTTCACGAGAACAAACAATATGTACAGCTTCAGCGACAATAAGGTTATGACAAACCTCATAACCCCCCTCGATGTTATTCTGAAAAACAGAGCTGTATATATCGGAAACTACGCAAGAGACAAAGCAGAAGAAATAGAAAACGATATGAACACGGCGCAGTTGCTTGTTTCATCCGTTAACACGCAGATCCAGGCTATCGGACATGAGATAACCGTTGCCGAGGCGGAAAAACTTCTCGCAAAGCTTTCCGAGATAAACTTCATTCTCCCCAACTATTCGACCTCTCATATCGCATCTGTCAAGGCATCAACTCTCGATAAAATAATTGACAAAGCGAAAGCAAAAACCATTGATCAGACAGATACCACACCTTATTATAAGCTTATATGCGACCGTTTCCAGAGCGCATATTCAAACGCATTGGAAGTAAGTTATGTTAAAACTGTTCCCGAACAGACTGTAAAGGAAGCAGCTCAAACTCTCGAAAAGGCGCTTGAACTTCTCGAAAGCTACGAGAAAGCTATCGCTGTAAGCATAATAACCGTAAAGGATCTTGAAACAAAGATAACCGAAGCGGAATATCTGCTTTTGAGATATGATATAGACACTCCGAATTCGTTCGTTACAAACCTTTCCAACGCTATAGAAGCGGCTAAAAAGGCATATACCGAAAAGCTTTCGACGTTCACGGCAGATGAGCTCAAATATGAAGTCAAAATGCTCGATACAGCAATGACACAGGCGGAAAGCTCAATGCCTGTCGGCGCAGTGTTGAAAACAGAAATAGCAAAGATAACCGCAACTGTAAAGGGCGCATCGGAATACACGACAGATACATGGGAAGCATACGCTGCCGCAGTAAGCAAAGCAAATCTTGCGGCATCAAGCACCGTGGAAAAAGTTTCGGTCTGCAACAGTCTTCTTGAAGATCTTAAAACAGCTGTAACACTTCTCAAGCCCGTAAACGAGCAGACAGAAGAACAGCCGAACGATACTCAACAACAGCCCGAACAGCCTTCCGTTGAAGAACCGACGGAGCCGGAAAAGCCTGAAGAAAGCACCGATTCCATCGAATTTTTCAGACAGGCAACAGAGATCTATGTGGCGTCCGTAACAGAGCTTGCGGAATATTCGATCTCAGCAAAAGCAAACGCCGAAAAGATCGCACTTTGGACGGTTGCCCTTGATAATCTCAAGATCGCAATCGACGAGAAAAAGGACGAGACAGTGGTCGTTTCGTGCATTGTTGCTATACAGCTTGCAAAAGATACTCAGATCGATAACCCGGAGACTAATGATAATTGAAAGGTACAATAAACTCTAATGAACAGATTTGTAAAAAAGTTACTGACTGTCCTGGTTACAGCAATTCTGACAGTCGGTTTGGCATTTTCTTCATTTGCCGAAACATTAAACGTAGCATATGAAGCTGCGGCAACGGAGAACTACTATCTCAGTTCGAATGTTGAAACAAACGGAGAAATACTGAGTGAATACCTTGCACTCGTTTATTCGGGTTTTACGGTAATGGACGACTCCTATCTGCAAAACAAGGACGGAGTTAAATTACTTGCAACGGAAATCATAACAACTGCGGCAGAGGGAAAACCCGTAAACTCCGAAAAGACCGAGCAGCTTGTTTCCGAGCAAAAAGAAGACGGTCCTTTCGGCAATCTTGAAGAAACCTGTCTTGCAATGATAGCATTAAAGACGGCAAAAACGATGTTTTCAAGCGAAAAAGCCGTAAACGCTGTTCTTTCTTATCAAAATGAAGAGGGACTTTTCGCTGTTTCGGACGATGTTAAACAAAACATTGAAATGACGGCTCTTGTAATAACAGTTCTTTCCCCTTATGTCGGCGCCGTAAATGTTCAGGATGCGATTGAAAAAGCCGTAAACGGTCTTCACTCACTTCAGAACGAAGACGGTACGTTTGCCGACGGTTCTTCGGTAACATTAAGCAAGGTGATTTCCGCCCTTTCCGATATAGGAGAAAATCCGAATTCAGAGGTCTGGAAAAAACTCGCAGAACTCCTTGTTACATATAAGAACGAAGATGGTTCGTACAAAGAATATATTACCGATACAGAATCAAGCCCCGAAGCAACCGCAGAAGCGCTCTGCACAATGCACGCATTGGCATCCGGCGCATCTCCCTTACAGAAGCTTATGGCAGACGGCAAGCTTTCATCCTACGATATAAAAGATATTCTTCCGTTTGCGATCCTCTACGGAGTTATTCTCCTCAGTTCCATCGTATTCTGGATATACGCACTCAGAAAAAAACAGAATACAAGAACACTTGAAGATGCTAAAAAAGCATTTGATCTTTGTTAAAAAAGTTCGCGGAAATGGCGACGAATACAAAAGGACAGTAAAAAAGCCGATATGGATTTGTGAACTGGTCCCAATTGTGCGGACAGTACAATTGGGACCAGTTCACAATGAACAAGTCCGTATCGGCTCTTTTTTTATAGCACTACCACTTCCGATGGTGAGTAAGTACGCACTTCCAGATATTTTTTAGTGATATGCCGACTTTGTCGGCGTGATATTTTTGCTATCGCAAAGTGATATCACTCGCCGCAGGCGAATAGAGTTGGCGTTGTGTCCTAAGGACACAACGCCATTTCCGAGAACTTTTTTATATTTCTTTTTGTATTACAGATATTGCAGCCGAATGCTCGTCAAGCCTTCTGAAAATTGTTTTTTCGTCACGTTCAAGCAATGAAACACGTTCCACCACTTTATTATGCGCTTCAACCTTCTTTTCCAGCTGTTCAATTCGATAATTAACAAGTCTGTTTGCGACAAGAACACCGCCCGCAGAGCCGCATAACGTACCTAAAAATGCGATCAGCGCAACAATAACATCCGTATCCATCAAGCAATCCATCCCTTTCCCAATTATGATTATGTTTTGGGGGGATTTTATCACATAATGTGATTTATGTCAACTGCATTTTTCGTATATACAATAATTTTACAAAAGCTGAGGGGTAATATCGGCAACGCTGTTGCAAATAAGATCGGGTGTAATACCGAACTTTTCGATATCGGCAACGGTGCTTTCGCCCGAAAGAACAAGAACAGAGAATACGCCTGCATTTTTGCCGCATGCGATATCAGTATAAAGTCTGTCCCCTACAACAGCTGTTTTTTCAACAGTTGAGCCTTTCCATTCAATAGCGGTCATCGCCATTTCACGCCTGGGCTTACCTATATAAAACGGAGTTTTGCCTGTTGCTTTTTCAAGCATATAACAAATTGTTGCGCAGTCGGGAAGATATCTTTTGTTTTTTGCGGGGCAGACAACATCGGGATTTGTTGCGAGGAAAGGAACGCCGTTGCAAAGAAGATCGCAGGCTATCTCGAGTTTTTTATATTCAAGCTCGGTATCATAACCGACAAGAACAAAATCGATATTTCCGGAGCCGTCCTCCGAAACATCTATGCCCTGTTCGATGAGCTCTTTTTTTAAGGAACGAGTGCCGACAAGATAGATTCGGGGGGATTCTTTTTGCTGTTTGATATAGAGGGCTGCCGCCATGCCGGATGTAAAAATATTGCTTTTATCTGCGGGAAGGCCGATCTTGGCGAGTTTTTCAAGATATGCTTCCGCGCTTTTGGAGGAATTGTTTGTCATAAAAACATATTCTCTGCCTGTTTTAATGAGTGTTTCAATAAATTCCTTTGCGCCGTCGATAAGCTCATTTTCGAGATAGACCGTACCGTCCATATCCAGCAGAAAAAGCTCTTTTTGTGCCACCGTATTCATATTATAACATCATACCTTATTTTTTTCTTCTATATTACCATATAATATGAAGATTTTCAAGAAAAAAAATTCGAAAAATTCAAATAAACTCTTGAAATTTTCATTTAGATTTGTTATAATATGAAATGATAGGTTTTTTAGTTTAAGAAAAAATAACGGAGGTTAACATCCGTGAGAATAATAACAGGATCAAAACGTGGGATGAAGCTTCTGTCTCCGCCCGAAGACGCACCCATACGCCCTACTGCCGACAGAACGAAGGAATCCGTATTCAATCTTATCCACTGCGATTTCGACGGATTGTTCCTTGACCTTTTTTCAGGGTCGGGACAGATGGGAATAGAGGCGTTGAGCAGAGGAGTTCCCAAAGCTGTTTTTTGCGACAATAACAAAACGGCAATCGACCTTACGACCGCAAATCTCAAAAAAGCGGGATTCAGCAATTACGAGATATTTTACGGTGACTATAAAAAATATCTGAAGACAACATCTCAACGTTTCAGCATAATATTTATCGATCCTCCTTACGAGAGAGGTCTTGCGTTAAAAGCGCTCGACGTTCTCGGCAGAGAAGAATCCTGCCTTGAAGAAGACGGAATGGTTATTGTTGAATGTAAATTCGTCGAAGATCTTCCCGAACAAGTAGGAAAACTGAAGCTTACGGACAAACGCAAATACGGCATAGCCTCCATACTTATCTATAAGCAGGAGGATGTTGAACAGTGAAAAGCGTACTTTGTCCGGGTACATTCGACCCGATAACGCTCGGTCATGAAAACATAATACGACGTGCCTCGAAGCTGTTTGACTGCGTTTATGTTGCGGTTCTTGAAAATATAGATAAAAAAACGGTATTTACCGCAGAAGAAAGAATCGGTTTTGCAAAAAAAATATTTGAAGACGAGCCCAATATCAAGATAGTAACAATGAGCGGCCTTCTTGTTGACATAGCAAAAGAGTTGGGTGTATGCGCAATTTTAAAAGGAGTAAGAGATGCGTCGGATTTCTCTTACGAACAAAGGCTATTTATGATAAACGATTCTCTGCTTCCGGGCATTGAAACGCTGATGCTTCCGTCTTTCGGAGATCAGACATTTATCAGTTCAACAGCCGTAAGAGATATAGGAAAATACGGCGGAGACCTGTCTAAGTACGTTAACGGAAAAATAATAGACACGGTCAGTAAAAGATTAAAAGATTAATTTTTCAGAAATAAAAGGTAAAGCAATAAGAAAGGAATTTTACCTATGGTCAGTGAATTCAATAAACGCCTCGAAGAACTCGAAGATCTTCTCGAAGAGTCCTGGACCCTTCCCTTTGCAAGCAATAAATATATTGTAAACGGCGAAAATCTCAGAAACATAATCGAAGCTCTCAAAGCAAGTCTTCCCTCCGAACTCAAAAAGGCTAAAGAGGTTCTTGACGAGAAAGATAAAACCACTGCTCGTGCAAGAGAAGAAGCAGATATAATGGTAGAACGCGCAAAGAAGAACTCCGAACTCATGCTCTCCAAAGCCAAGAAAAACGCTGAAGAAATAATCGAAAATGCAAGAGCAGAAGCAGAACAGCTCGTAAACGAACAGGAGATCACCGCAATTGCCAATGAACGTGCCGAAAAGATCGTTGAGCAGGCAAAACAGGATGCTATAAAAATGAGAGATATTACTCTCAACTATATTGACAGCGTCATTACCGAAGGTGAAAAATCTCTCGGCAATGCTCTCGGAACGCTCAATCAGCTCAAGCAGTCTTATACAAACGCAAACTCCAAGACTGAACAGTGAACCGAATCAAAGCATTTTTAAGCGTTGTATTACTGACAACGTCCCTACTTCTTTCAGGATGTTCCTTTACAGAATTTTTCGACCACTCGATCCTTGACGAGCCTGACGACGAAACCGTACCAGAAAGCACGGAAGAACCACGTCGTCTGACCGTTGCAGGATATGTAGGCGAGCAGATATCTCCGTTCAACAGCGAAAGCCGTTTAAACAGGGATATAGTCTCGCTTTGTTATGATGCATTAATAGACACAGACATTAATTTCAACGCAGTACCGCGGATATGCGAATCGTTCGAAACAGACGGAAAAAAAGCTGTTTTTCACCTTGATCCGACAGCTTCTTTTTCGGACGGAACACGTATATCGGCATCGGACTGCGTTTTTTCTTTTTCAAAAGCAGAGGAAGAAAATTCCGTATTTCACAGCCGTTTTTCTCACATAAGATCATACGAAGCGACCGACAGTTATACCTTTACCGTAACTTTTTCGACCGACAATATCTATAACATAAACCTTACGGCAATTCCGATAATAAAAGCAGGAAGCGATCTGTACTCAAACATTCCTATCGGTTCGGGAACATATGTGTTCAATTCTGACGAAGGCGGAATTTATCTTACAAAAAACAAATATGCAAAACAGCAGCCTCTGACGGAAAGAATCGAGGTTCTTTCTGTTGACAATTCGGAAGAGCTTCTTTACAACATAAATTACGGAAACATCCACGCCTCTTATGCCGATCTTTCAGAAGGAAATTCCTCTTTCAGAGGAACCGTTGAGCTTATAGATTTTACGACAAACAACCTGATTTTTGCCGTTGTAAACAAAAACAAGGACCATTTCAAAGATCCAAATGCTGTTAAAGGCATAACATATGCGATAAACAGAGAAGATATGGTATCTAATATACTGTCTTCATCCTCAAGAAGCGTATGGTATCCGTTTAATCCCGACTGGGAAGTTACAGCGAAAGCAGATCTGAACGAAAACATATATTCGTCAACAACAGCCCACGATTATTTCACGCAGGCAGGACTTGTTCTGTCCGGAACGGAACGTGTCTGGGAAAACCAACCTCTTGAGATCACGGTTCTTGTAAATCAGGAAAGTCTGATAAAAACCGAGGTTGCAAAAAGTATCGCAAAAAATCTGACAAGCCTCGGATTTAAAACCGTTGTTAAAACATTAAAATGGGATGAGATGCAGCAAACTGTTCTTGACGGCGACTATGATATTTTCATTGCAGAGATGAATTTATTTCCCAATATGGATATAACATCTGTCACGAACAACAGCCTTGTTCTTTCTGCGGCAGGACAGAACGATCGGGAAGAAGTAGGATATTCCGATGAATTTAACGAGGCGGTTGCTGATTTTTATTCGGGAACGACGGATATGCGAACATTTTTAAGCGCATTTCAGGAAGAGCTTCCTTTCATTCCCCTGTATTTTTCCGGCGGTGCGCTTGCGATCAACAGAAATATTTCGGGAGATTTTGCCCCAAACTGCTTCGATCTTTACTCCGGTGCGGAAACATGGACAATAAAATAAAATAACAGAAGGGCCAAGGATTTTAAACCTTGACCCTTCTGCTATTTATTCATGGCTAACTGATATTCTGAAATTGATTCCGATCATTCGGTTTCAATGAGACCGTAGTTTCCGTCTTTACGGCGGTAAACTATACAGATGCGGTTATCGGCATCGGAACGGTAAACAAAGAAGTCGTGACCGATCATGTTCATCTGAAGAACTGCTTCCTCTTCCGACATAGGTTTGACAACCACGGACTTTCTTCTTGTGATTACTTCTTCATCGTCGTCCTCATAATCGTATGAGTAGCCGCTTTCAAAGGAGAAATCACTTGCTTTCAAGCGTTTTTCGAGTTTGGTCTTATGCTTTCTGATCTGTCTGATAAGAATGTCCACTATCCTATCAACGCTTTCGCGGAAATCCTTAGTTGTTTCCTGTGCTCTGAAAATGATGCCGCTGTAATCTGCCGTAACTTCGACCTTACAGTTGTCATCTCTTTCCAGAGTATAGATAACGTGTACGACGCAATCACCGGCAAAGAATTTTTCAAGCTTTTTGAGCTTCTTTTCAGTGTAATCCTTGGTGCTGTCCCAAATGTGACATTTCTTTTCGATGTAGGTAATTTGCATACGTTTCACTCCTTATGTCTTTTTGTAATAGAAACTCATCAGTTTAGCTAAATTCGCTCTAAATCATTTCTTATTACGAATATATTATAGCACATTTTAACAAGAAATAAAAGTACTTTTTCGAAAAAAATTGTGTTAAAAGTAACTTTCGTTAAAATCGCACAAACATGACAATTTTGTGAACCGATATTCCGTCATATTATACTAAATTAAAGCGTGTCAAACCAGTCTAACGTCTTCTTAATTTGTTCATCCCACTTTTCCCAGGAATGTCCGCCTTCGGATTCGGAGTAAAGAAGATCAAAACCGAGGGATTTCAGGTGAGAAGAAAAACGTCTGTTGCAATCGAGGAGAAAATCTTCCGTACCGCACCACATATAAAATTTAGGTGCATTATTTTTATCGATTTTTTCTGCGAGACGGAAAAGGTCGTTTTCTTCGGAAAGTGTTTTTCCGAAAACACGGACATGCTCGGGCTCAGCTGCAACCCTGAAATTCATATCTGCTGCAGAAGAGAAACCGGCAACGGCTTTAAATCTTTCGGGCTGACGAAGACCGAGCTTGAGAGCACCGTAACCACCCATGGAAAGACCTGCGGCGAAGGTTTTATCTCTTTCTTTTGAAAGGTTAAACATTGAATGAAGTTTCTTCGGAAGCTCTTCGGATATGTATGTCCAGTAATTATATCCGTTCTCCATATCGGTATAATAACCTCTGTATGTGGTGGGCATAATTACTGCAAGGTTGCGGCTTTCGGCATAACGTTCAATAGCCGTACGGCGAACCCATGTACTGTGATCATCGGAAAGGCCGTGAAGCAAATACAGGACCGCAGGCGGCTCCTTTGAACGTTCGGGCATAATAATATTAACAGTTGTTGCCATTCCGATAGAATCGGAAAAAAGATTCATCTGAATAAATGCCATTTAAACACACTCTCCCTCATGGTATAATTCAAAATTACCGCTTAAAATAAGATCGCGAAGAGCCTTACCGTCATCGGGGATGCTGTCCGAGAGGATACCGCCGCGGCCGACCATATGCTTCTCATGAGCATCGGAACCGGAAACGATGGGAAGGCTGTTTTCTTCGGCAAACTGCAGAGCAAGTTCATTTCTCGAATGATGATGCGGATGCATATTGTAACCTTCTATTCCGTCAAGGAAAGCAGGTTCGGTTCTTGTCATGCCGTCGCGGAAAGGATGCGCCTGATAAATAAGCACTCCGTTTTCTTTACAAAAACCGTAAAACTGTTCATGGGTGCTGTCGAACATTTCCTTTGCTTTGAAAAGAAAATCTTCATCAACGCCGAAAAGCAGATAGTCGTTGTTCGAACCGTTAAAGCGGAATTCCGCACCGAGATAGACCTTCAAGCCGCGTTTTTCGCCTTCTTTGACAGCGGCATGATAACCGTAAAAATAATCCGTAAAATCCTGTTCACGGAAAAATCCCGATGTAAAATGATCCGCAATATTTATCGCAGAATAGCCTGCCTCCGCATAAAGACGTACTATCTCCGCACCTCGCAGATTAGAGCATCCGCTGACCGGTGATGTATGACAATGAAGTTCCAATTTATAAGCCAAGTCTGTCACTCCTAATATTTGATGTTTACATCAACATTATACCCCCATTTTCTCTGTTTGTCAAGAAAAAAGTTCACAATTGAGAGACGTTGACATCAAAGCCGCCACCGTTGTATACGATCGAACGTATTTCTTCTATATCGGCGCTGTCACAGACCGCAGAAACAAAGCATTCCGAATAAAGCTTATCCTCCCTGTCCAGTTCAAAGGGAAAAGACAGGCTTTTTCTTGAGTTATACGGCAAAAAAGAATTTTTTGCGCTGTAAAAAATATTATTCGCAAGACCTCCGCCGTCATATTCGGTATCATAATAAATTCTTAATTCATAAATATTTTTAACCGTTTCGGACAGTCTTCCGAGAGTGAATTCCGCGCTTTCCGTATCGGGAAATCTTGCGGTTATTTTAATTATCATAAACGATCCATTCCTTTCCGATCATTTCTTTTTAAGTTTACGTTTTTTTACTTCCGCGCAAATTAGCATGGTCAATGGAACTGGCAGTTGAAATACAAGTGAGATATATTTGTTGAACTCGGTAATAAGGGACATCTGATGAGCGTTCAAATAAAGCCTGAGGGAGATAACGGCAATAAAGAATGCGATGGGGAAAAGCAGTTTTTCGGCTTTCGGAAGCTTAAATATTTTTGATACCCCTGCCGTTGCAACAGAAAGCCCGACACCTGCCCTTACAAGAAGAGTAAAAATAAAAATTATTACCGCAATAACTTCTATATGCGTTATAAAATCGTCGATATCGATAAGAGAAACAGCAATATAATACGGGAAATAAAGACGTTTCATTGTTTCCTCGCCGAGAATAAGAACGTTTGAGATCATTATTCCCATAATAAGAACAGAACTGATGACCGTACCCCAAACGACCGTCCGTATCATATTCTTTTTTGCAATACCCTTTGAGCCGTTTTTTGACGAAACAGAGCTTATAAAGCCGAAAAGAAGGACTGTTTCGCCGAAAGAATAGGAATTTATACCCCATCCGACATTCAGAATCTGAGGGATATCGTGAAGAAGAACGGGACGGAAATTCGACACATCGTAAAGATCAAACGAAAATAACGCTATGATAACAATGACGAAAATTATTAACGGAAAAAGACAGAGACAGAACTTTGAGAACACGGACCGACCGTATTTTAAAGCTCGGCAGCACAAATATCCGAAAACCGAAAGAATGATGATCTGCGGCGTTTCGGGAAAAGAAACGGTCCGCACGAATTCCGAGATAAACCGAAATGCCATAGCAGTAACAAAAACAGCATAGACGGAATACAAAGCGGTAAAAACGGCGCCGACAGCATTGCCGCAGCTTTTGTAAAAAACAGAAAAAAGATCTTCTCCGGGATAAAGCAGACAAAGCCGCAGGCAGATAAGAAGCGTCGGAACGGAGAGCAATACGGAGGCAATTACGGAGACCCAGAGGTCAGATCTTCCGCTTTCGAAAAGGTTAAAGACCTGAACGCTTGAAAGCATAAACAGGATGTAAATGCCGACAGCCGAAAGCGGTGTTATTTTCTCGTTTTGTACATCAAAATTCATAAAGAAAGATCCTTTCCCGCCGTTTTCAGTGTATCAATTTGCCGAAGATCTCGCTGAGGCTCGGAATTTTCAGATCTGAATCAAACAGAAAAAACAGAACGACCGACAGACTCAACAGAACGGTATAAAATGATGTAAGACGTTTTTCTCCGCTTCTGAACATCGGCGCAAGTTCAAAAAATACCATCGCAAGACAGATCGAAACAACTATCAATTTCTCATCCATTTTCGCTCTCCGAATAGAAATTTTCGCCCGAAAGCCCGTTTTCCTCGACCGAAACATTTGTTTTTACTTTAATTTTCAACGTCCGAAGGAATTTTTCGAGGTTTTCGAAAGATGATAAATAACGAGGATAAAAAACCGCAAGCTTTGGCGTAATATTGAAAATATCTGCGCCGTAGCGGTCAAACGTATCTTTGACGACTGCAAACACATTATCCGAAACGTATCTGCTTATCTGGTTGACGAGGCTGTCGGCATCCGTATATGAGAAATACGGCATATCCTCGGGGATCTCCGCAAAAGAAACGGAAAGGTCGATGTTAAAAGTTAAAACACCGCCGCCGTCTGCTTTTTCGAGATCGATATTTGTTGAGCTTTTTACGACATTGAACGTAAACGGAAAAGACGACGACGGAATGGAGCAAATGACCGTACCGCTGTTAAATTCATCCGAAGCAAGAGAACAGAAAATACTCTTTTGCGACGGAATATAGCCGTAAAGACTGTCTTTTTTTAAAACAGCAACGCCGCCAAGGAAATAAAGATCCTTTCCGTCAACCGATTTTTCGATTGTAAAGTACGGGGTTTTTACCGCCCCCGAACCGTTATGGATACAGTTAAGCAGCTCGTTTACGCTGACCGACACCGCCGTTCCGTGCATTTTTTCGACAGCCTTAACGGTGCGGACTATCTCATAAGACTTTATTGTATTCATTGCGTTCGAAACGGAAAAAAGCTCGTACGCAGAGCAATCTCTTGCGACAGCGATCTCCATTGAAAAGCGAAGCTCCCTGTCACGAAAAACAAGATCCAGAACATTTGATATACCGTTTTTTGCAACTTCCTCGCTCAATATCAAAAGCTTGCAGTGACCGAAAAACAGTTTTTTCGAAGAGCATTTCATCATTCCCTTTATTGCGGCAAGCGGAGTTTTATCGGCATTCTGAATGATCTCGGACTTGCTTGAAGCTCCCCCATCGGACGATCCGCCTGCCACAACGACCTCCGCCGTGACAAGATAAAGCTGTTCGCCGCTTTTGCTTTCCGCAAGATCAAAAGCAAGACCCGAAACGATAAGCTCCGACTCAATATCGGAATAATCGTAACATCCGCATAACGTCAGCATAAAAAACAGAACCGCCGAAGCAAGACAAATAATACGTTTTAACATCTGTCAGTCCCTTTTTCTTTGACGGATAAGATCTTTAGCCATATTTTTCGGACGTTCCCGCATATTTTTCCACTGTGTCCGAAAAAAACCGTCTTTTATCTTCTGAAAATCAAGAGAAAAAAGGTATTCAACGTAATCCTCGCCGAAGCTCTTCATTGAAAGAAGTTTGACAATAAGCAGTCCCAGCACAAAAAAATAGCCGTAAAGCCCGATAATGCTTGACCATAGGAGCATCAGGAATCTGTAATACAGCATTGCGGATTTAAGTCTCGGTATCATAAGAGATGTTAAAGCGGAAAGACCGACAATAATAACCATCGGCGCGCTGACTATTCTTGCGCTTACGGCAGATTCGCCTATAACTATAGCCCCGACGACACCCAGCGTCTGTCCGATAACATTCGGCATACGAACGGATGTTTCCCTCAATATCTCAAAAACCGTCAGCAGAGCCGCACACTCCACCGCTGCGGGAAACGGGACACCGTCTCTTGCGGAAACGATACTCAGCGCAAAAACAGACGGCATCATCTGCGGATGAAACGTTAAAAGCGCAACAAAAACCGCAGGAACGCTGACTGTGAGAAAAAAGCTAAGATAACGAAGAGCACGGCCGACATTTGCATAAATAAAATTCAGATAATAATCATCGCCCGACTGAAAATTTTCGGTAAACAGAAACGGAACAGTCAAAACGACAGGTGAGCCGTTCACGATTATTGCTATGCGTCCCTCAAGAAGCCTTGCACAAACGGTATCGGGACGCTCCGTGCTTCCGACGGTTTTAAAAGGAGCGCCGGGACGTTCGCTTATCAGCTCCTCAATATAATTCGAATCCAATATTCCGTCTATATCTATCGATGAAAGACGTTCACATAGGATATTCACGGTTTCGGGCTTTGCGAGGCTTTCAAGATACGTAACGGCAACGACGGTATTCGTTCTTTTGCCGAACGTAAAATATCGGAATTTAAGGTCTGTGGTTATAAGTCGTCTGCGTATAAGGCTCATATTCGTTATGAACTTTTCCGTAAATCCTTCTCTCGGACCACGGAGAAGCTTTTCGTTTTCCGGCTCTGTGACAGCACGGCTCTCATACCCTTTCGTATCTGCGACACACGCTTTATACGACCCGTCCGCAAACAGTACGGCGCTTCCTGACAAAAGTGAAAATATGATCTTTGAGGGTTCATCTTCCACGACTATATCGCTACCGATCATCCGTTTTTTGTAAAGAACATCTATTGGATCTTCGGTTGCAACAACTCGCAGCGAAAGAACACCTTTCATCAGAAATTCACTCACCGCAAGCTCGTTTGACATACCCTCGACAAAAAACACGGCGCATTTCAGCGGAAAAGGGCCTTCCGTTGAAAACTCGCGGATGATCAGCGTATCATCGCATCCGAAAAGCGTTCTGATCTTATCTGTATTTTCTTTCAATGAACGGGAAAAAGATGACGGTATCTTACCGTCAGGTGCAGGGCAGGCAACTTTTTCTTCAAGTTTACGAAAACCGTATTTTTCCGTCAACGGACACAGCCTCCTTTATCGGAAATATCTTTTCATATTCTTGCCCGAGGTAATTGAAAAATTCATTTAAAAACACAGATTGGCTCTTGAAAAATTTTCATGGTTGTGGTATACTGTAAATTGAATAACAAAAAAAGAAAGAGATACGGAAATGTCCGAAACAGTTGCCGAAAAAAGAAATTTTATATCAGATCTGAATAAAATCTTCCTGCTCTTTACGGTGATCAAATCTCTTCTCACATTCTTTTCCCCGTTATTTTTCAAAGCTGTTAAAGGTTTTTTTGAAAGCATAAATATGAAAGATCCCTCTGCGGCGATCGACCTTGCTTTTTCTCTTGAAAATCCGTGCGGAATTCTTATCAATACATCGTTTTACCTGCTTTGCGTAACGATCCCGACAGCGATGTATTTTGCGATACGAAAAGGTCATAATGTTTCCGACCACAAATTTCTGACGTCTCCGCCGACGTTGCTCGGTTCCGTACACGCCGTTTTTTCAACATTCGGGGTTGTTTTCTCTTTTTCTTTTGCACAAGCGTTAGTCATGGATCTTTTATCAAAAAATTTCGGGACAGAACTTCCCGTTCAGGAGATCGTTCTTTCCGCCGAACCGAAAATGCTTCCCCTTTACATAGCGTTTTTCGGAATACTTCCGTCATTCAGCGAAGAGATCCTGACAAGAGGACTGCTCATGCGTTCACTCGCAAAAATGGGGAAAACGTACGCTATAATAATTTCATCCCTTGCATTTATGTTCATGCATGACGATGCAACAAGTTTTCTTTTCACATTTATCTCGGGAGTATGCATTGCATATTTTTCCGTTAAATACAACTCGGTCTCGGTCGGCATTCTGATCCATTTTTGTTTAAACACAAATACGGTCATTCTCAATGTCTTATCTCAGTACACATCGACTGAAAGGGGCAATTTAATATATCTGCTCTATTTTTCCGTTTTATTGTTTACATCTTTGGGTTTTCTGCTTTTCAATACTTTAAAAATGACTTATAACAGATTTAAAGGCAAGATACAGCACCCCGAAAAGACCGTGTTCGAAAAAAAGCTTTTATTCAAATGCCCGTTTTTTTATATTTTTATTACCGTTTCCCTTATCAGCGCAGTATTAAATATTGCAAGCACCATTAATCAATAAAATATCTGACTTGAGTGATAAATCTATGCGTATACTTTCAACATCAACAGAAGATCTGAAGATCTGTTCGGATCTGTTAAAAAACGGCGAGACAGTTGCCATTCCGACAGAAACCGTCTACGGCCTTGCGGCAAATGCGTTAAAAAGCGAAGCCGTTGAAAAAATATTTCTTGCAAAAGGCAGACCTGCCGACAATCCGCTTATTGTTCATATCTCGGACATATCCTCGTTTTCCGAATACTGTTATCCGACAGACGAGGCATATGCTCTTGCGGAAAAGTTCTGGCCCGGTCCGCTGACTGTAATTTTACCGAAAAAAGATGTTATACCCGCTATTGTAAGCGCAGGGCTTGATACGGTTGCAATAAGAATGCCTTCGCATCCCACGGCACGTAAAATAATTGAGAACTGCGGTTTTCCCCTTGCCGCACCGAGTGCAAACATTTCGGGCAAGCCGTCACCGACAAGAGCGGAGCACGTTATAAGCGATATGGAAAACAATCCTTATGTTTCGGCAGTAGTAAACGGCGGACCGTGTGAATGCGGCGTTGAATCAACGGTTGTCAGCCTGACGGGAGAGCATCCGTGTCTTTTACGTCCGGGGGCTGTGACCGTTGAACAGTTAAAAGAGGTCCTTCCCGACCTTACCGTTGCCGAAGCCGTGCTTCAGAGTCTTCCCGAAAACGAAAAAGCGCTTTCTCCGGGCCTTAAACATAAACATTACGCGCCCGATGCGGAAACCGTATGCCTTTGCGGAAGCACGGAATCTGCGGTCGGATACATAGAAAGACATAAGGACGGCAGAAAAACGACCGTTATATGTTTCGAAGGAGAAGAGAACTGTTTTTGCGATTGCAAAACAATAGTTTACGGTTCACCAGATAAGCCGGAAACACTTGCGGAAAACGTTTTTGACGCATTGAGGAAGGCAGATGTTTCGGGATGCGAAAAAATATATGTCCGATGCGCACCGCCGAAAGGAACCGCGCTTGCAGTCTACAACAGACTGCTTCGAGCATCGAATTTTTGTGTAATAAACACTGAGGAAGAAACATGATACTTGGCATAACAGGTCCGAGCGGAGCAGGAAAAGGAACCGTTTCATCTTTACTCAAGGACCGCGGATTTCATCACATCGACACGGATATTCTCGCAAGAGAAGTTGTTCCCGAAACATTACCGAGACTTATCGAAACATTCGGTGATATACTGAATCCTGACGGAACGTTAAACCGCGCGGCGCTTGCAAAAAAAGCCTTTTCATCTGCGGAAAACACCGAAAAACTGAATAAAATAATGCACGGTGCGATAATAGACAGGACACGTGAGATAATATCTCTCGGAAAAGAGAACGGGCAAGAGAAATTTATCATAGACGGTGCGGCGCTTTTCGAAGCGAATGCAACAGAAATATGCGATTACACAATAGCCGTTTTATGCGACAGACAAACACGTCTTTCACGTGTAATGAAGCGTGACGGCATTACGGAACAACAGGCAGCGGAACGTTTTTCCAGACAGCTATCCGATGATTTTTTCAGAGAAAACACGGATTTTACCATTGAGAACAACGACCTTGCCGAAACTGAAAAACAGCTTTCTGAAATTTTAAATATAATCTACGGAGGATAAAAAATGAGCGATCTTTCTTATCAGAACAAAAACGCTTTCGACGTTCTTTCCGAAGCCGAGCTCAAAGAGGCACAGGAATATTGCGAAGGCTATAAAAAATTTCTTGACAACGGCAAAACAGAACGTTTCTGCGTTTCTTACGCCGTTTCTCTCGCCGAAAAAGAAGGCTTTGTACCTTTTGTTGACGGCAAAAAATACAATGCAGGCGACAAGGTTTACCTTGTTCAGAAAAACCATGCGGCTATTTTTGCGGTAATCGGTTCCGAATCTCCCGAAAAGGGCTTTAACATCACTGCGGCACACGTTGATGCGCCCCGTCTCGACCTTAAGCCCTCTCCCCTTTACGAAGACAACGGAATGGCATACTTCAAGACCCATTACTACGGCGGTGTACGCAAGTATCAGTGGGTTACCCGTCCCCTTGCTCTTTGCGGCGTTGTATGCAAAAAAGACGGCACGAGCGTTAACGTAAACATCGGTTCCGACCCGTCCGATCCTATTTTCATGATAACCGACCTTCTTCCCCACCTTGCAAAAGATCAGTCTCAAAAACCGCTTGCCGGCGCTTTTGCAGGTGAGAGCCTCAACATTCTTCTCGGCTCCGAGCCCGAAAAGGACGAAGAAAAAGACAAAGTCAGAGAATACGTTCTCAAAGCGCTCAACCAGAAATACGGTATTAACGAAGCTGATCTTCTCACAGCAGAGAT
>SVMP01000202.1 GCA_015067385.1 Oscillospiraceae bacterium
TGTACGGCGGCAAAAGAAGAAAAGTTGCCGTCATGGGCAAAAAGGCTTACGAAGATTTTGCGACTATAAGAGAAGACGGAACTGCGTATTTCACATATATCAACACGGATTATGAAGTCATCGGCATCGCAGGAAAACCCGACGGAACGGAAACACGTCTCGACGAATGGGTCTTCATGCCGATCGATACCGTTCTTGAAAAATACGGCGAAACGGGATCTTATTTTATCGATGGTGCAACGAAGAAAAATATCGCAGAAGCAAATGAATCTTTCCTTGCAAGTCTTGAAAATGAAGCTTTAACAGAATCTGTAGATCAGACTTTGACGGAAATCGTTATCGGACCGACAGATGCATTATTATCGCTTGCAATCATGATAGCGATTAACATTGTCATTGTTTGCATTTATTATACAGATAAAAAACATTATACAGTCGCTGTTAAAAAGTTTATCGGCTATTCAAAAGGCATGGTATTCGGAGATATATTCGCAGGCTTTTTACGTTGGGCAGCCGTAGGCTACGGAATAGGCGTTGCGATAATCATAACGATACTTGTAACCCCGCTCAAAGACTTTATAATGTTCGAAACCCTTTCGCTCAATCTCCCGACGATCCTCATATCTTTCCTTGCCACCGCCTTTCTCTCCCTCATCTTCGCCGCGATCGCCATCAACCGCACCTATAACCGCGACACCAGCGAGGTTTTGAGAGGATAGGGTATATGTTTGTTAAATAAGGAGAAAATCTATGAAAGAATTTATTCGCGACAGTATTAATTGTTTTGTAAAACATCCGATAATGACTTTGTTTTTGGTATTACAGTCTGCAATTACTGTTTTTGCAATTTATACCCTCGTTTATAACTATGAATATACTGAGGATCAGATCGAATCAACCACGTTTGCCTATTCAAATTATTCCTTTGGTTCATTACGTCCTGTTTCTGCAGATATGCTTGGTGTATTTGTTATCGGAACAAAAGGAGACTCCCTTGAAAGAATAGATAAATTGTATAATGACTTGATGCTTGTCGATGGATTGGAGATAGTTGTGTGCAACGGTCTCGGTCCCAATCTTCAGCTTACAAAATCTTTTGATTATTTTGATTCGGAAGACAAGGCAGGGCATTCCGGTTTGTTCCCCAATTCACATTTGGGAGAATATTATCTTCACTTTTATTCATCTTATGTCGGCTCAAATTATACCGATTTCTTTAATTTGGATGTTTCAGAGGGTCGTTCTTTTATTCCTGAGGATTTTGTCGAAAAAGAAGACGGTTCGATTCCCGTTATTTTAGGTTCTCGTTTTAAGAAGTACTTTTCTGTTGGGGATTCTTTTGAGGCTTTCCCCGATATAGAAAACTATGAAACGCCTAAAACGTTACAAGTTATTGGGTTTGTTGAAGACAGTTGCGGATTTATAGATGCAAGCGGTGTCAGTTTGACAACATTTTCTGACAGGGTTATTATCCCATATTATAATGATACTATTTCTGATCATGATGATGTAAGTGCTGCGCCTATGCTTGCAATGAGATATAATTCATCTTATTTTATGGTAGAAAAAAGTCGTTTTGATGAGGTTTACAATGAGATTGAACGTGTGATATCCGAAAATGGGATGACCGGGGTCTGCGAAGTAAACATAAATAAAGCTTCTGCTGCCTCTATTGTCAATAATGTTAAGGAACGTTTTTCTGTAAGACTTGCGGCTTCTGTTGCAATTATTATTTTCTCTGTTATCTCGTTTGTGTTTATTGCTTTAACAAAAGTCGAGAATAATATTCGTCGTTTTTCTATTCATATTCTTTGCGGAGCGACATATTCCAATATTATTTTTGGTAGTGCTGCGGAAATAATGATATGGTCTTTATACGGTGCTATTGTCGGTTTAGTATTCTTTATCTTTTTCCCTGATGCAACAGCTCAAGCTATGGTCGGTAATATTTCCGTTCATATAGGTTCGTCGCTTTATAAAGGATCACTGATATGCCTGTTTTTCTTTGCATTAATTTACGTTTTGGTTTCATTGATAATCAGAGGGAAACTAAAAGGATATGATTTAAGTTCACTTATTCGCAAGCAACAAACAAAGACAAAATCGAATTTCCCAATGTATAAAATCATTTTATTTATAATGTTTTCTGCAATCGGAATATTCTCGATGTTTATTGTTGGTTATATAAATAAACTTTCCGCGGTAGATATGTATTACAGGGGCTTTGCTTCAGATAATGCAACATTTGTTAATGTAATGCAGATAAATGACAATTCTAACGATAAAAAGACGCTTGATCTTTCCTTGTTAGGTCAAGATTATACTATCTACCGTTATGTTGATGATATTTATGATGATCAATCACCGTTACTTCGAGGGGTTTACAGTAAAGGAGATATGCCTGTTCCCGAAGTATTGAACGGAAGATATTTTTCTGACAGCGAATTGACTTCTTCTGCTCCTGTAAAAATCGCTGTTGCAGGCGCTCGTGCATATGAAGATTTTTCATATGAAAATGATAAAGGCGTCAGAGTTATAGATTTTTATGGGACAGAACTTGAAGTCATCGGAATTATGGGTAAATCTGATATTGAAACAAATCTTGACTATTATGTTTTTGTTCCGATGTCAACTGTAAACTCTGTATTTTCTCAAAACGGAATGTATTATATCGATGGTTTAAATCAAAGAGATGTTTTGTCCGTAATAGACAATATAAAAATGAATGTCGGTTCGGAAGGAACGGTTTCTGCATATAAAAAACAAACTGTTGTTTTGATAAATACCCCGATCGATATTGTAATTCTTATGTATGCAGTACTAATAATTAACGGCATTGTTTTCAGTATTTACTATATTGAGAAAAAACAACATATTTTTGCAGTCAAGAAGTTTTTAGGTTATTCATTGAAAGAAATTTTTCTTGACACATTCTGGGATTTTCTTTCAATTTCTTCATCGGGATTTGTTATCGGAAATTTAATAATGACTGTTATTTCTAAAATCAAAATTATAGAAGTTGAGTTGTTTAACCTTTATTCCCTTGATCCGCAAACTCTTTTCCTTTCATTTATTTTTACTTCTTTCCTCGCCCTCATCTTCGCCGCGATCGCCATCAACCGCACCTATAACCGCGACACCAGCGAG
>SVMP01000024.1 GCA_015067385.1 Oscillospiraceae bacterium
TTTCAAAAAGGTTTCTGAGGCATTGCTGAACATACTGACCGAGAGAGTGAAGGTCTGTTGAGAAGATCATACTTGCAGGGAAAAGACCCTTGTTGTCTTTACCTTCACTTTCACCGTGAAGCTGTTTGATCCATTCACAGAAAGATGCTATGAAAGGCTCATAACCAACAGTAACTTCAGTAGTTTTACCTTTACGGAGCATTATAGAGCGCATGGTCGCATATTTGTAGCAATCATTGTTGTCGAGATCGTCATTGTCAAAATCTGTTCTTGCCTGCTGTGCGCCGGACATAAGAGCATCTATATCAAGACCTGCAACAGCGATGGGAAGAAGACCTACAGGGGTAAGGACGGAGAATCTTCCGCCTACGTCATCGGGAATAACGAATGTTTCATAACCTTTTTCAACAGAAAGGTTTTTAAGAGTTCCTCTTGCTTTGTCTGTTGTTGCATAAATACGGTCTTTTGCGGATTCTCCGTATTCTTTTTCGAGATAATCCTTCATAACTCTAAATGCAAGAGCAGGTTCTGTTGTTGTGCCTGATTTGGAAATAACATTAACAGAAACTCGTTTTCCTTTGCATTTATTGAGAACTTCTACCATATGAGCCGGGCTCAAGTTGTTGCCGAGGAAAAGGATTTCGGGCGATTTTGTTTTTTCTGTACCGAAAACAGGAGCACAGAATTCGATAACAGCTCTTGCACCGAGGTAAGAACCTCCGATACCGATCACAACAAGTATATCACTGTCGTTTCTGATCTTTTCGGCAGCTTTTTTTACTCTGTCAAATTCATCCTTATCATAATTTACGGGAAGATCTAACCAACCGAGAAAATCGTTACCGAGACCGTTTCTGTTTTTAATAAGCTTATCAGCAGCTGATACAAAAGGTTTCATTGCTTCGAATTCATGAGCTGATACAAAGTTTTCTGTAAACTTTGTATTTAAAGATAAAGGTTTGTTCATTTTATATCTATCCTTTCAAGAGATTTTAAAGTCGTTTTCAGAGTATTTTTCAATTGTTGCAGGTGGGGAGGGGATTCGTTTTAATGGTTCATAAATGAATTTTGAACATTGATTTTTTCTTTCGATCAATCCGTATTTGTCGCAAATACAATCTTCTTCGTTTGTCAAAACATAACCGAACTTGCAATATGCACAGTTTACGTCCTGTTTCTTTCTAAACACAATTAAACCTCCTTAATGCATAATTTTCAATTAAAATACTTTCTGTTTATGATATTATATCACGAAAAGATCGTTTTGTAAAGATGATTGAAAAAAATATATTAATTTGTCAATTAATTTTTCGTTAAAGCCATTTACAAATCGAAAAAAATGTATTATAATTATAATGTATTTTTATGTCAAGGAAATTGATTTATGAAAAACAGTATTATGTTTTATGCTATACAGGACGAATACATTAAAAAAGTTCGATGTATAACACATGAACTTGAAATGCAGAGAAACAGTAAGCCCACTTATTTTACACATACTTTCGGATGTCAGCAAAATGAAAGCGATACTGAAAAAATCAATGGTATGCTTTCGGATATGGGTTTTAAACAAACCGATATTCGAGAAGAAGCTGATGTTATTATATATAATACCTGCGCTGTAAGAGAACATGCCGAACAACGAGTCTTCGGAACGATCGGTTCTTTAGTTGGTCTCAAAAGAGAACGTCCGTCAGTAGTCGTCGGATTTTGCGGCTGTATGATGCAACGCCAAGAGGTTTCCGAAGAGTTGCGTAAAAAATATAAGCATGTTAATCTTGTTTTCGGAACACATGCTTTGGGACGTTTTCCCGAAAATCTTTATAAAGCGCTTACGACAAAAGAACGTATTTTTGATGTTGAAGAAACAAAGGAAAAAATAATTGAGGATATTCCGGTTAAACGCGGAAATGATTTTAAGGCATGGGTATCCGTAATGTACGGTTGCAATAATTTTTGTTCATATTGCATAGTACCTTATGTCAGAGGCCGAGAACGTTCCAGAGATCCTCAGCGGATAATTGATGAAGTCGAATCTCTTGTAAAAGATGGATACAAGGATATAACATTGCTTGGTCAGAATGTTAATTCATTTTGTAGTGATTCTGATTCTGACTGGAATTTTTCAAAACTCTTACGTCGATTAAACGAAATTGATGGAGATTTCAGAATACGCTTTATGACATCTCATCCCAAAGATGCAACAAAGGAACTTATCGATACAATTGCTGACTGTGACAAAGTCTGTAAACACCTTCATCTTCCTTTTCAATCGGGAAGCAACAGAGTCCTTGAGCTTATGAACAGACGTTATACGCGAGAAAAATATAAAGCTCTTGTAGAATATGCAAAAAGTAAAATCCCCAATCTTGTTCTTACGAGTGATGTTATTGTTGGATTTCCAACTGAAACGGATGAAGATTTTGAGCAAACAATGTCTCTCGTTGACGAGATAGGTTTTCAAGGTCTTTATACTTTTATCTATTCTATCAGAAAAGGAACGCCTGCAGCTCAAATGGAGCAAATTGACGATAAAATAAAGCATGAAAGATTTGATCGCCTTTGTGAATTGCAGACAAAGAAAGCTTTTGAATTCAATGAAAAGTTTATCGGAAAAACAGTTCGAGTTTTAGTTGAAGGATATACCGGAGAGGATAAATCAAATCAAACAGGACGTACAGACGGAAATATAATTGTAAATTTCCCTGATTGCGGTGCTGCTCCCGGAACTTTTAAAGATGTTCTTATAGAGAAAGCTTTAAATTGGGCTATTTTCGGACAAGCAATTAATTGATAATAATTTTATATAATATTAGGAGATAAAAAAATGAACGAAATCATCGAACTTGCAAAAAAAATGGGCCAGATGCTCAAAGACAGTGAAGAATTTAAAAAATACGAAGAAGTTAAAGCTCGTTATGAGACAGACTCTGAACTTCAGATGCAGATCGGGGAATTCAACCTTCGTAAAATGGCTGTTATGAATGAAATGGAAAAAGAAGATAAAGACAACGAAAAATTTGAAAGACTTCAGAATGAAATGCGTGAAGCTTATAAAGTTGCAATGTCCAATCCTCTCATGGGCGAATTTATGAAAACAAAAGAAACATTCGAAAGCCTTGTTAATAATGTATATTCCATTATTAACTTCCAAATTACCGGAGAGACAGGCTCTTGCGATAAATCCAACTGCGCATCCTGCGGCGGCGGTTGCCATTAATCTGATTCAATTTAAAATTTAAGTTTTTAAGGTTCAACAGAAAGGATAATTACGGAATGGCGGGAACAATGACGCCGATGATGCAGCAGTATATCCAGATGAAAGAAAAATACAACGATTCGATACTGCTTTACAGACTCGGTGATTTTTATGAAATGTTTTTTGATGACGCTATCGTTGCATCGAATGCTCTTGATATAACTTTGACCGGCAGAGACTGCGGTCTTGAAGAAAGAGCACCGATGTGCGGTGTTCCGTATCATAGCGTAGACGCTTATATTTCAAGATTGATAGCAAAAGGTTTTAAGGTTTCTATCTGCGAACAAATGAAGGACCCTCAGACAAATGAGGTGTCAGGTCGTGAAGTTACGAGGACCATTACGCCGGGTACTGTTACAGACCCGGATATGCTTGATGAAACAAAAAACAGATATATCGTTGCTATTCTTCAAAAAGATAAGAAAATATCCCTTTGTTTTGCGGATATTTCAACGGGTGATATTATATTTTCCGATAATTATCCTTCTAACGATCCGTCTATATTAGGAGAACTTTCCAGATATAATCCGGATGAAGTCTACACGTCTTCATCCTGCACAAAAAATGATTATGTTAACAGTTATATCAAAAATTCAAATCATTGCACTCTAACCGAAGTAGCAGATTCAGAAATAGAAGCTGTTGAGGATGATTTCATCGAAACCGTTCGTAATCATATGGCTGATAAGTTTGAAACCTGTCCCACAGACAATGAATTAGCTATAAAAACATTTGGGTTTTTATTGGGTTATCTTTATCGAACCCAACTTTGTGACCTGCGTCATCTTAACAAAATAACTGTTAGTTCAAGAAAAGAGTTTGTTGAATTAGATCCATCTACATGGAGAAATCTTGAAATAACCGAAAACATGAGAACTAAGGAGAAAAAAGGTTCTCTGTTAGGTGTTCTCGATCTGACTTTAACTGCTATGGGTGCTCGCTGTATGCGAAAATGCCTTGAAAAACCGTTGGCGAATGCCGCTGAAATAATAAGAAGGCAAAACGCTGTTAAAGTCCTTTTTGACGATAATCGAACAAGAGATGAGATCAGAAAGCTTCTAAAAGACGTAAGAGACATCGAAAGACTTACAACGAAGATCGTATACGGAACTGTAAGTCCTCGAGATCTGCAAACATTATCAAATTCTCTTGAGGTTATTTCCCGTATAAAAAAGATCATAGAACCGCTCAATACAACGCTTATTTCAGAAATACATAAAAATATAAATGAATTGCCTCAAATTCAGGAACTTGTATCTAAAGCGATTTGTGATGAACCGCCAATACTGATCAGAGAAGGCGGATTTATCCGAAGCGGTTATAATGAAGAAGCAGACAGACTTCGTGCGCTTCAAACAGATGCTAAAGGTGTGCTTGCCGGAATCGAAAATTCCGAAAAAGAGAAGACAGGCATAAAAACCTTGAAGATACGTTATAATAAAGTTTTCGGTTATTATATTGAAGTTACTAATTCTTTTCTTGATCAAATTCCTGATTATTACATCAGAAAGCAAACGCTTGTTAATGCTGAAAGATTTATTACTCCTGAATTGAAGGAAGTCGAGGAAGAGCTCTTATCTGCAAGCGATAAACTTATTGCTCTTGAAAATGAGCTTTATAAACAAATTGTAGATTATATCGGTTGCTTTATAATTCAGATAAAGGAAACTGCATCCGCAGTCGGTTTCTTGGATGTATTGGCATCTTTTGCTGAAGTTTCCGTAAAAGGTGGCTATGTCCAGCCCGAAATCGATGTTTCCGATGTTCTTGAAATTAAGAACGGAAGACATCCTGTTGTAGAATCATTACTTAAAACAGAATTATTTGTCCCCAATGATACATATTTGAATACAACCTCCGATCGAATGGCTGTTATAACCGGTCCCAATATGGCAGGTAAATCGACTTATATGCGTCAGGTTGCTCTTATTGTTTTAATGGCTCAAATAGGCTGCTTTGTTCCTGCATATTCAGCGAGAATAGGTGTTGTTGATAAAATTTTCACCAGAGTTGGCGCTTCTGATGACCTTGTTTCCGGACAATCAACTTTTATGATGGAAATGAACGAGGTTGCTTATATCGTAAAAAATGCAACAAAGAGAAGTTTGCTTATTTTTGATGAAATAGGTAGGGGAACAAGTACATTTGACGGTATGAGTATCGCTCAAGCTGTTTTGGAACATGTTTCAAATAAAATCAAAGCAAAATCACTTTTTGCAACTCATTATCATGAATTAACATCACTCGAACACCAGTACGACGGTATAAAAAATTATAATATTGCCGCAAAAAAAAGAGGAAAAGATATTATTTTCTTACGAAAGATTGTTAAAGGCGGAACTGATGACAGTTACGGTATAGCCGTTGCTCGTCTTGCCGGTGTACCTGATGATATTATTAAAAGAGCAGAAACGATCCTCTCCGAACTTGAAGAAGGAAAAGTTTCTGAAAAGTTTGCAGTAAAGCAAAAAGAAGATGATCTTCAACTTTCTTTCGGTAATCCTACTCATGATGAGATCATCGAACATTTGTGCAATATAGATGCAACGGTTATAACACCCGTAGAAGCACTCAACGAGCTATATAATTTATCGAAAAAAGCGAAAGAGTCAACATGAACAAGATAAATATTCTCGGAAATGAAATATCTGATCTTATTGCCGCAGGAGAGGTCGTTGAAAGACCTGCTTCTGTGGTAAAAGAGCTTGTCGAAAACTCAATTGATGCAGGTGCCAGCAAGATTACTGTTGAAATTCGCGGAAGCGGTATCGAATATATTCGAGTTACAGATAATGGTTGCGGTATGTCCAATGAAGATGCTAAAACTGCATTCATGAAACATGCAACAAGTAAAATCTCAACAAAAGATGATTTGTTTGCTATTAACACCCTTGGTTTTAGAGGTGAGGCTCTGGCTGCTATCTCTGCCGTATCAAAGATTTCACTCAAGACAAAAGAAATCGAGTCTGTTTCGGGTTATTATGTTTATCTCGAAGGCGGAAAAATTATAGAAGATAATGAAATTGGTTCGGCAGACGGAACAACTATAGAAGTATCTGACCTTTTTTTCAATACTCCTGCGAGATTAAAGTTTGTAAAATCGGAACAAAGTGAGCGTGCTGTTATTTCAGCATTAATTGAAAAACTTGCAATTTCCAATATTAACATTGCGTTTACTTACATCATAAACGGCGGGGTCAGATTTATAACTTCCGGTAACGGTAAATTGAAAGATGCCATATATTCTGTATACGGATCAGAATTAGCGTCTGACATGCTTTCTGTAAATCATGACGAGAATGGTTTGTCTATATACGGTCTTACGGGTAAACCTTTGGCAAATAAGCCCAATAGAAATTATCAGATGTTTTTTGTTAACGGCAGACTTGTCAAATCAAAAACTCTTCAACAAGCGCTTGAATTGTCGTATAAAAACAGTATGATGGTTGGTAGATACCCAATTTGTGTTCTGTTTATTTCAATTAATACAGAAGATATTGATGTAAATGTTCACCCGTCAAAACTTGAGATCAAATTTTCTCATGATAAGATGGTAGCAAACGCCGTTTCTATTGCAATCAGATCCGCATTGGCTTCCGAATCAGGTGTCTACCAGATTAAACTGTCTGACTCCGAACAGACTGAAAAAAAACCTTTTGTGAATAAGCCTGAGGTAAATGTTGATATATCAAAAACAAAAGTCGAAGTACCCACCCCGGTTACTTCTTTTGTAGAAAAACCTCAACGTAAAGAAGTAAAAGAAGTTAAAAAAATTAACGATTGGGAAATTACAACATATCATAAACCGCATAAAGAAAATATTCCTTTTAACAGAAATCCATATATTCAGAGCAAACCTTCAAATTCCGTTACTGAAAATAGATTACAGAGTAATCCTATAGAAGCAATGGCTGTCATAAAGGATTATGTTGACAGGAATAATATTAATATTTCAACCGAAGAAATTGCTGAAATAGCAAAAGTACCAAATGAACAAAAAGACAGTATTTTAAAAACAAACGAACAGTCTGTTGAGGTTGAAACAGTAAAAAAAGAAGAGGTTCCTTCTTCAAATATTAAACCCGAAATTGAAGAGGAAAAAGAAGTTGTTCTTATTGAAGAAGAGATTCCTGCATACAAATATATTGGTGAAGTTTTTAATACGTATATTATTATTGAACAGGAAGAAGAGCTCGTTTTTATAGACAAGCATGCACTGCACGAAAGAATGATCTTTGAGAAGTTAAGAAGTCAGGACTTTATAGAGGTTCAAACAATGCTTATTCCTAAGCTTCTGTTTTTGTCCGAAAGCGACAGCGCTGTTCTTATCGATAACAAAGAAGAACTTAAAAAAATTGGTTTTGATCTTGAGGATTTTGGCGGAAGTATTATGCTGAGAGAAATTCCGACAGTAATTGAATCTTCGGATATAGAAGTTTTACTTACAGAGATTGCTTCCGATCTCAGATTAAAACAAAACGCAGATAAAGAATTGTTGGATAAATTCCTCTATAATATTGCATGTAAAGCAGCGATAAAAAGCGGCGGGAGAAGTTCGGAAAAAGAGTTAAGAAGTTTAATTGATGAATATTTCAAAAAGAGAAATTCATTAAAATACTGTCCACACGGACGTCCGATCGTATTCACTTTAACCGAGAAAGCAATCGAAAAACAGTTTAAGAGAATTGTAGGATAGAAGTATGAATAAAATTGTTGTTATCGTTGGTCCTACAGCCAGCGGAAAAACATCTCTATCTGTTGAATTGGCAAAAAAATTTAACGGAGAAATTATCTCAGCTGATTCGATGCAGGTTTACAGAGGAATGGATATCGGAACAGCAAAGGTTACAAATGAAGAAAAACAGGGGATAACTCATCATCTGATAGATATTTTAGATCCATCGGAAGAGTTTTCTCTTGCTGATTATCTTGATCACGTCAAGAAAGCTGTAAATGATATTCTTTCAAGAGGCAAAACTCCATTCCTTGTGGGTGGGACCGGATTATATGTTTCTTCTTTCACTGATAATATTAAATTAAGTCCATCTAAAGCCGATCCGGAGTATAGAGCTTTTTTAAATGACTTTGCCGGTAAGAATGGTACATGGGCCTTAAAGGAGTTATTGCGTCCTGTTGATCCCGAATCTTATGCTAAGCTCTTCGATAATGATGTTAAACGTATTTCAAGAGCTCTTGAAATTTACAGAGACACAGGTAAAACAGTTGAAGAATATAATAAAGAATCAAGACAGAATCCCGAATTTGAATTCCTGAAATTCGGGTTGACTTGCGCTAACAGAGATTTCCTATATGAAAGAATAAACAATCGTGTTGATATTATGATGGAACAAGGTTTGTTGGATGAGGTTAAACGTATTTCTTCATTAAACAGATCCGGAACAGCTTGTCAGGCAATCGGATACCGTCAATTTGATGATTATTTTAAAGGGAATATTTCATTGGAACAGGCAATTGAACTTGTAAAGCAAGAAAGCCGCAGATACGCAAAACGGCAGTTGACATGGTTTAAAAGGGACAAGGATATAATTTGGCACAATATTGATGAAAATAATTCGGAAGAAATTATGAATTCTTGCTCTAAACATATGGAAAAATTCTTAAAAGTATGATATAATATAAGATAATGAAATAGAATGGAGGAAATTGATGATGGATAACACGATAAACACAAACAACAATGTTAATGATGAAGTATTATTTCAAGATAACCTCAAAACAAAAAATATTAATCTCCAAGATCTCTTTCTGAATACTGCTCGTAAAGAAAAAACTGTAATTACAATTTTCCTTATGAATGGATTCCAATTAAAAGGAATCGTTAAAGGATTTGATACCTATGTAGTTTTGTTTGAATCCGAGGGTAAGATCAATATGGTATATAAACATGCGATATCCACAATTCAACCCTCAAAGCCTATTGACATTTTTTCTTAAATAATGAATTCCAAAATACTGTTTAATATTTTATTCTATGTATTTGCAATAATACTTGCAATTTATTTTACTGTAAGTATTTTTTCGTCTTCTGTTTTTACCCAAACTATTTCTTCATCAATAGTCGAAGTTTCGTCTGTCGATGATTATATAGTTATTGATGGTATTGCTTTAAGAAACGAAACTCTGCTTATGGCGGACAGTTCTTTTCAATCTATTCGTTATTTGCCTGAAGATGGTTCAAGAATAGCCAAAAATTCTATTTATGCTTACTATAATGAACAGGGGATTTCAAACGATCAAACTGTAAAACTCGCCGCTTTAAACCGAAAAATGACACGTTTAAATGATACTATCGGCAAGAGTACTCAATATGATATTTTTACGGTAGAACAAAATATTAAAGAGTCAATAATATCATATTTAAACAGAAGTTATGCTGATGAATTTTCTGTTTCATCAAAAGAATTCGAACAAGTTCAATCAGCATTTGATCAGAGGCTTTTACAACAAGAAGGTCCCGCTTATATAAAAGATGTTGTAAAATCATTAAAGTCTGAAATTTCTCAAATTTATTCCGAAAGCGGCCTTTCCGAAAAAATATTATATGCACCAAGTGCGGGGTATTTTTACTCAAAAGCCGATGGGTACGAATACATAAATATGAACGATTATGAAACGCCAACCGTTTCCTCGTTTCGGACTTTGATGGAACAAAAACAAGAAAATATATCCAATTTATGTGTTGGCAAAATTCAGCATTATTCATATTGGGCTTTCTTATCCTTGGTACCATCGGAGTATGTTTCGGACCTGTATGTGGGAAAAACAGTTTATTTAGAGTTTACGATTCCGGATGTAGGTTCAAAAAAAATATCTACAACTGTTGAATATATCTCAAGAGCGCAAGATGGTCAAAATGTTGTCAGATTCAGATGCGGAACTTTAACCGCTGATCTGTTTGGCTTGCGAAAAGAAAGTCCGCACATGATTTTAAAAACATACACAGGGCTTGAAGTTAACAATGAAGCCTTACGAGTTGTTGACGGACAAACCGGTGTTTATGTAATCTCAGCTCAGCGTATTATCTTTAAACCTGTCGATGTTGTTTATGTTTCAGACGAGTTTTCTCTGGTTTCGTCTAAAGCAAATACAGGAGACAGGGTACTTAAAGCGAAAGATGAGATTATTATTGGGGGAAAAGATCTTTTCGACGGAAAGATTGTTAATGTTACAAAATATGATTAAACAAAATTATGAAGAAATAAAGAAACGTATTTCCGAATATGCAGACATAAATGATATTTCAATTGTGGCAGTTACAAAATATCAAACGGTTGAGGCTGCAAACGAAGCAATTACTTGCGGTATTACGGAAATAGGGGAGAATAAAGTTCAGCAATTATGTGAACGAGATAAAATTCTTCTTCCGGCAAAACGTCATCTTATAGGACATCTTCAGACAAATAAAGTAAAACATGCTGTTTCCGTTGCAGATTTAATCCAATCTGTTGATTCTGAGCGAGTTGCTGTGGAAATATCAAAACAAGCTCAAAAAATCAATAAAATTCAAGAAGCTTTGATTGAGATCAATATTGCAAACGAAGAAACAAAAACCGGCGCATCGCTTTCAGAATTTAAAAATATTATTCAAACATGCGCTTCGTTGCCAAACATATTAATTAAAGGGCTTATGGCGGTTATGCCGATTTCTGCAGAAGAATATTATTATGAACAAATGCATGATTTATTTTGCGAAACGGCAGCCATGAATTATACAAACACACAAATACAAACTCTATCAATGGGTATGTCTAACGACTATATAACAGCTGTAAGACACGGTTCAAATATGATCAGAGTAGGTAGAATCCTCTTTTTATGAGGAGTTAAGAGATAAACAAAGTTGAAAGGAAGACAACCAAATGGGTATTTTTAAAAAATTATTTCCTGATGACACCATGAACGATGAGGAGATGCCTGTTCTTCAAGGGTATCAAGATGCTGATGAGCCTGATGACGGGTATAAGCCTAAGCCTCAATTTGTTCTTGCAAAACCTGAAAAAAGAGAAGATCTGATAGGTATTGCGGATAGCCTTCTTGACAGAAAAACTGTTATTTTAAATCTTGAATATGTTCCGAATGAAACACGTCGATTTGTTGATTTCCTCAGCGGCGTTGCTTATGCTCTTAACGGTCAGGTAAAGAAAATAGCAGTACATACATTTCTGATTATTCCCGGTGGACTCGACGTATCCGGTGATATTTTTGATGATATCGAAAGTGAATTGAATTTCTGATATAATGCAAGTTAGTTCCGACTCATTTTTCGAATCACACATTCGCGATTTGATATTTAAATCAAAAAGAACAGGGCAACCTGTTTTTTCCGAATTTCTTAATGATAAAGAAAAAATAATTGCAGATAGAATTTCAAACGAGCTATCTTGCGATCATATTTTTTACGGTGGATACTCGGATGCGGATAATGTGATCCTTTCGGTTTACACGGATAAACAACCACTGTTATCAGATTTTCCGATAAAATGTTTAAAGGTCAATATAACAAATAAAAATGCAACTCTGAAACACAGTGATTATATGGGCGCTATAATGTCTCTCGGAATTGATAGAGATGTCTTTGGTGATATTATATCATATCCGGATAAAGCCTATATTTATGTGTCAGAAATAATGACAGAGTATTTTCTTGATAATCTTACTGAAGTTGGAAGGGAAAAATGCTTTATTACAATTGAGGATGATTCTTTTGTCCCTGATTTAAAAGAAAAGTTTTCCGAACAACAGATCATTATTGCTTCAGACCGACTTGACTGTTTCATTTCGGCATTATGTCGTTTGTCGAGAGAAAAAAGTTTAGAGACAGTAAGAAAAAGATTAGTTTTTGTTAATGGCTCAGAGGTAAATAATCCTTCAAAAAAATTATTTGAAGGAGATAAAATAGTTATCCGCGGTTACGGTAAGTTTATTATAGGGCAATGCGACGGTAAAACGCAAAAAGACAGGTTGAAAATCAAGGTAAAAAAATATAATTGATATAATTTAAGGGGTGCGCGTAATGATAACACCAAAAGAAATCGAAATGAAGGAATTTACAAGAACCAAAGTTGGCGGTTATAAGCCTGAAGAGGTTGACGAATTCCTCGACAGAATCATGGCTGACTACGAATCTCTTCTTGAAGAAAGAGAAATGCTGAACAAACGTATTTCTTATCTTAACGATAAACTTGATAAGGTTCGTGAAGATCAGGATAAAATGCGTTCCAGTGTAGTTAATAATCAAAAGTCATATGATGATATGATGGGTACAGCCAGAAGAAAAGCTGATAAACTTGTTTCAGACGCACAGGATTATGCAAAACGACTCATTGAAACTGCAAAAGAAGAGGCAGACCGCCAGCAGCAAGTTAAAACACAGCTTACCGCAGAAGTTGAATCTTTTAAAGCAAAACTTCTTGGTATATACGAAAACCACGTTAAACTTATCTCTACAATTCCTGTTTTCAAGAGAGACGATGAAGAGTACAGCTCTGAAACTCTCGAAATGCTTAAAGTAGCTACCGCAGATGTAACGCTTGCATCTGAATCTTCATATGTTGATGATCCTGTATCTGATGTTTCCGATAATATGGATACAGAAACAGATTTAGAGATTGAAGACGATGCTACTCTTGTAATGCCTACTATTCGTTCAGAAAAAGAACAAAAGACAGAACCTTCCCGTTCTCGTCGTGTCTTCAAGAAATATGATGATGATTTCGAGGACATTGATGATGAAGATGAGGAAATTGACGATACAAGCGAAAACGACAGTCAAATTAAAGGTCTGTTTTCTTCCGAAAAGAAGAAAAAATCATTATTCGGCGGCAAAAAGAAATCTAAACTCTTTCTTAGAGATGATGATGACGACGATGACGATGATGACGACGACGATGATGATGAAGATTAATTAAAGGGGTTTCAGCATAACTATGGATTACAATAAGACGCTTAATCTTCCTGCAACAGATTTTCCGATGAGAGCTTCTCTTCCTCAGAGAGAACCTTCTATGCTCGATGCGTGGAATGAAGCAGGCGTATACGAAAAACTTTTAGAGTTAAATAAAGATAAACCGGCATATGTCCTTCATGACGGTCCTCCGTTTTCAAACGGAAACATTCACATGGGCACTGCGATGAATAAGGTGCTTAAAGACTTTGTAAACAGATATAAATGGCTTTCAGGCTACAAAGCACCTTACCGTCCGGGTTGGGATAACCATGGCATGCCGATAGAAAGTGCCATCATTAAGAAGAATAAACTTGACAGAAAAAATATGTCTATTCCCGAATTCAGAACAGCTTGCGAAGAATTTGCAGCCGATTTTGTTGATATTCAGAGAAATCAATTTATTCGTCTTGGTGTTCTCGGTGATTGGTATAAACCATATCTTACAATGGATCCCAAGTTTGAAGCTCGTGAAGTTAAAGTCTTCGGTGAGATGTATAAAAAAGGATATATCTACAAGGGACTTAAACCTATCTATTGGTGCCCCGTAGATGAAACCGCTCTTGCTGAAGCCGAGATTGAATATAAAGACGATCCTTGTACTTCTATTTATGTTAAATTTAACGTAAAGGACGATAAGGGCAAACTTTCACAGTACGGTGATCTTTCCAAGATGTACTTCATTATTTGGACTACAACAACTTGGACACTTCCCGGCAACCTTGCTATTGCGCTTCATCCTATGGAAAGTTATGTTCTCGTTAAAGCTGATAACGGTGAGATATACATTGTTGCAGAAGCTCTTATGAGAAAAACTATGCAGGCAGGTAAAATTGAAAATTATGAAGTAATTGCAACGCTTGTAGGTTCTGATTTTGAATATATGACAGCACAACATCCTTTCCTTGACAGAGACAGTCTTCTCGTTAATGCTGACTATGTTACAATGGAAAGTGGTACAGGTTGCGTTCATACTGCCCCCGGATTCGGCGTTGACGACTATAAAACAGGTAGACGTTACAATCTTGACATGATCGTTCCTGTTGATGATAAAGGACGTCAGACTTCCGATGCAGGTAAATTTGCAGGTATGAAGTACGATGAATCCAATAAAGCTATTTACGATGACCTCGTTGCTACCAATTCTCTTTTTGCAAGCGAAGAAATTACTCATACCTATCCGCACTGTTGGAGATGTAAGAATCCTATAATTTTCAGAGCAACTCCTCAGTGGTTCTGCTCTGTTGAATCGTTTAAAGACGAAACCGTAAAAGCATGTGAAGATGTAACCTGGCTTCCTGCTTGGGGCGGAGAAAGAATTACACAGATGGTTAGAGAAAGAGCTGACTGGTGTATTTCACGTCAGCGTCATTGGGGCCTTCCCATTCCTGTTTTTTATTGTACAGATTGCGGAAAACCCGTTTGTACAGATGAGACAATTACTGCTGTTTCTGACATGTTCGCCGAATTAGGCTCTAATTCCTGGTATGAGAAAGATGCAGCTGACATTCTCCCGAACGGATTTAAGTGTCCTCATTGCGGCGGAATTCATTTTACAAAAGAAACAGACACACTTGACGGTTGGTTTGATAGTGGCTCAACACATTTCGTTTGCCTCGAAGACGATGATGATGCTACTTGGCCTGCAGATATGTACCTTGAGGGTGCCGATCAGTACCGTGGCTGGTTCCAGTCCTCACTTCTTACAGCAGTTGGTGCAAAAGGGCAGGGGGCTCCTTATAAAACAGTTCTTACTCACGGTTGGGTTGTTGACGGCGAAGGTAAGGCTATGCACAAATCTCTCGGTAACTCCATCGCTCCTGAAGAGATAATTAAGCAGTACGGTGCAGATCTTCTCAGACTTTGGGTTGCTTCTTCCGACTATAGAGTTGACGTAAGAGTTTCCGATAATATCTTCAAACAGCTTTCTCAGGCATATCTTAAAATCAGAAACACAGCTCGTTATATTCTCGGTAACCTTAATGAATTCGATGCAGATAATCTTGTTTCATCAGAAGAAATGTCTGAACTCGATAAATGGGCTATTTCCAGACTTAATGAACTTATGGATAAAGTTAAGGAAGCATATGAAAACTATGAATATCATCTTGTTTTCCATGCTATCCGTAATTTCTGTGTTGTTGATATGTCAAACTTCTATCTTGATATTATCAAGGATGTTCTTTACTGTGAAGATAAGAACGGACTTAAACGCAGAAGCGCTCAGACAGCTATGTTCCTTATCCTTGATACAATGGTTAGATTGCTTGCTCCTATTCTTGCATTTACATCCGATGAAATCTGGAAGACAATGCCACACAGATCATCCGATAATGCAGAAAATGTAATGTATAATCCGTTTGTCGGTCATTATGACGAATATCAACTTTCCGAAGATAAGATCAACGAATATCTTGAACTTTCTACTCTTCGTGACGATATAAACGTTGTTCTTGAAGAAGCTCGTGCTTCTAAGCTTATCGGTAAACCCCTTGAAGCAAAAGTTATTCTTTATTGTGATGATGAAAATTACAATAAGTATGTTTCAAAGACCGAGACGCTTGCAACAGTTCTTATTGTATCTCAAGTATCAGTAGTAAAAGGTAACGGCGGAAAAGCATGTGCAAACAATGCCGGTATTTCTGCTGAGGTTGTTGTTGCTGACGGTGAAAAGTGTGAACGTTGTTGGTGCTATTCCACCGAAGTCGGTAAAGATTCCGATCATCCCACTCTTTGTCCGAGATGTGCCGCTGTTGTACGTAACATGGCATGACAAAATATAAAAACTTTTATACATTTATAAGCTATTTTCTTCTTGCTGCTGCAGGTCTTCTTCTCGATCAAGTATCGAAGGCATGGGCTGTAGCAGCACTGAAGCCCGTACGTTCTGTTGTTGTAATTGATAATATATTGAGTCTTACATACAGAGAGAATACGGGAGCAGCTTTTTCAATATTAGAGGAACATACAGAGTTCCTTACAGTTGTAACAATTTTAGTGACTGTCGTCATATCCTATATTGTTATTTCAGGTAAAATAACAAATTCTATTGCGGAATACTCTTTGGTATTTGTTGCAATAGGTGGGGTAGGGAACTGTATTGACAGAATATCTTTAGGATATGTTGTTGATATGTTCGAATTTACCTTTATAAATTTTGCAATCTTTAATGTTGCAGATATCTATGTAACATGTGGCAGTGCTTTATTTGTGCTTATATTTCTGTTTACGAAAGGTAATGTCTTTAGATGGAAATAATAGTTCAAGCAGGGGAATCAAGCAAAAGAATTGACAGTTATATAGCCGAACGATCAGATTTGACTCGTTCGGCTGTTGTTAATCTTCTTGAAAAAGGTAATATAACTGTAAACGGTAATGTTGTCGGTAAAAATTACAAAACAAAAGAATCTGATATTATCCAAATAACAATACCCGATCCTGTTAAAACAGAAGTGGAAGCGCAAGATATACCGTTAGATGTTATTTTTGAAGATGATGATGTAATTGTCGTTAATAAACCGCAAGGAATGGTGGTACATCCGGCAGCCGGAAATCCCGATAATACACTTGTAAATGCATTGCTTTCCCATTGCGGAGATAGCCTTTCCGGCATTAACGGAGTTGTTCGACCGGGTATCGTTCATCGAATAGATAAAGATACCAGCGGATTATTGATGGTTGCAAAGAATGATATTGCGCATATTGCACTTGCAGATCAGATCAAAGAACACAGTTTTTTACGTATATACAATGCAATTGTCGTTGGACATTTAAAGCAATCTGAAGGAACTATTTCTGCACCGATAGGAAGAAGCCCATCAGACAGAAAAAAAATGTCGGTTATTTTATCGGGTAAAAATGCAAGGGAAGCTGTCACGCATTATAAAGTCATACAAGAACTTAAAGGCTTTTCTCTTGTTGAATTTAAGCTGGAAACAGGTCGAACTCATCAAATAAGGGTACATTCCGCTTATGTCGGACATCCTGTTTTTGGTGATCCTGTATACTCTAAAACATCAGAGCAAGCCTTGAAATACGGTTCAAACGGACAGATGTTACATGCAAAAAAATTAGGTTTTGTTCATCCGACAAAAGGGGAGTGGCTTGAGTTTGACAGCCCGTTACCCGAATATTTTACAAAATTTATAGACAAAAATAAGCAATAAACACAGACCATAAAAAGCCTGTGTTTATTGCTCTATTCATTACTTTTTTTCTTGATCTTTTTGTTTAAAGGATTACGCTCAATTGCATCTTCAACTTGTTTGTTTGCAA
>SVMP01000025.1 GCA_015067385.1 Oscillospiraceae bacterium
TGATGCAAAAGAAAAGCTGAAAGAGCAGCAGACCGTTGTTAAACTAAGCGGTCTTATGTTCCTTGCCGGATTTATCGTTGCAGGACTCGGACACAGATTCGGGTGGTTTACATTGCCGAAATGGACGGTGTATATCGCAACCGCATTATTTCTTTTTGCTTACATCCTTTATGCCGAGGTTTTACGTGAAAACACTTATCTGAGCCGTACCATCGAAGTTACGGACGGGCAAAAAGTTATCGACACCGGGCTTTACGGCATCGTTCGCCATCCCATGTACAGCGTAACTCTGATTTTGTTTTTAACAATGCCGCTCGTCCTCGGATCGGTTTATTCTTTTATTATTTTTCTTGTGTATCCGTTCATAATTGCAAAGAGGATAAAAAGCGAAGAGGAATTCCTCAAAAAAGAGCTTGAAGGCTACGAGGAATACACAAAAAAAGTTAAATACCGAATGATACCCTTTATCTGGTAGCAACAAGGAGAAAAAATGAAACCGATCATTGGCATACTTGCGGAAATCGATGACGAGAAAACCGTCAAAATACAGGATACCTACGTAAAAACGGTGGAATGCCTGGGCGGTATCCCGATAGTGATCCCATATACGGATAACGAATCAACATTAACAAAATTTACGGACATATGCGACGGATTTATTTTCACGGGCGGTGCCGATGTTGACCCGAAGCATTACGGAGAAGAGAAAAAAGAAACGTGCGGCGTTATTCAGCAATACCGCGACGATCTGGAGCTGAGGATTTTCAACGTTATTATCAAAAAACAAAAACCGATCATTGCGATATGTCGAGGCATTCAGATTGTCAACGTTGCACTCGGCGGAACACTCTATCAGGACATTCCGACCGAAAAGCCGTCAGACATATTCCATCAGCAAAAAGAGCCGAAATTTGCGATGTCTCACGATGTTGAAATATTAAAAGGCACACCGCTTCACAGTCTTATCGGTGCCGAACGTATGCAGGCAAACAGCTTTCATCATCAGGCGATAAAGACCCTCGGAAAAGATCTTGAAATAATGGCAACAGCAGATGACGGCATCATCGAAGCGGTTTATCTGAAAAGCGACCGTTATCTTCGAGCTTATCAATGGCACCCCGAAAGGATATGGGCGGAAGACGAACTGAACCGCCGCATTTTTGAAGATTTTATTAGCGTCTGCAAAGCATAATAAAAACATGTACAAAGGGAACTCTAACTAAAAAAGGAGAGCTTTCCTATGTGTACCGCAATAAGCTATAAAACAAAAGATCATTATTTCGGCAGGAATCTGGATGTCGAAAAAGATTACGGCGAATCTGTCGTTATAACCCCTCGCAATTTCGGTTTTGATTTCCGTTTTGCAAAGCCGTTACTCAGTCATCATGCAATTATCGGTACGGCAGTCGTTTACGACGGCTTTCCGCTGTATTTTGATGCAGTAAACGAAAAAGGGCTGAGCATGGCAGGGCTGAATTTTCCGAAAAACGCATTATACGGTTCTTTTTTATCAACAAAAGAAAACGTTGCGCCTTTCGAGCTTATCCCATATATTCTCGGCTCATGTGAAAATGCGGCAGATGTTAAAGCAAAATTGAGTAAAATCAACATTATTCACTGCGATTTCAGCGAACAGCTACCCACAACGCCGCTTCATTGGCTGATCTCGGACAAAAACAGCTCGTTGACGCTCGAATGCACAAAAGACGGAACGAAGATATTCGACAATCCTTTCGGTGTTTTAACAAATAACCCGACGTTTGATTTTCATCTGCAAAATATAAACTCCTACATGCATCTGCACGGCGGCATCACCGAAAACAAACTCTCCCCTGCCCTTCCTTTCGAAAATCACAGTCTCGGAACGGGCGCCTTCGGGCTTCCGGGAGATTTTTCAAGTATTTCAAGATTCGTCAAGGCGGTATTTGTTAAAGAAAACTCGGTTTGCGGCGACGAAGAAAAAGAAAGCGTCAGCCAGTTTTTCAGCATATTACAGTCTGTCGCAATGCCTAAAGGTTGTGTTAAAACATCCGACGGCAAATTTGAATATACACGCTACTCATGTTGCATAAACACCGACACTCAAACCTATTATTACAGCACATATTACGACCGAACCGTCAGAAAAGCGGAGCTGTCAGCCGCTGACCCCAACGGAAACAGACTGACTTTTATCGGGATCTGACGGCGTGTTTTAACAATAAAATGAAAAAAAGAAAGGACGTTTTAAATGAAAGTATTAATGTTAAACGGAAGTCCGCACACAAGCGGCACGACAATGATGGCACTCAAAGAAATGCAGGCTGTTTTTCACGAACAGGGAATTGAAACGGAAATAGTTAACGTTGGCAATGAAAACGTGAGAGGCTGCATGGCGTGTTATTCATGCTTTAAGACAGGTAAATGCGTATTTGACGATATCGTAAACACTGTAGCCGAAAAATTCGAGCAGGCGGACGGACTTGTTCTCGGCAGTCCCGTTTATTACGCTTCGGCAAATGCAACTCTTATTGCGGTGCTCGACAGACTGTTTTACAGCACAAAATTCAGCAAGACCATGAAAGTCGGCGCGGCGGTCTGCTGCGCAAGAAGAGGCGGCATAACGTCCACACACGATGAACTGAACAAATATTTTACCATCAGCGGTATGCCGATAGCTTCGGGACAATACTGGACAGGCGTTCACGGAGGCTTCGGAGAACACGCAAGAGACGACAAAGAGGGACTTCAGCAAACACGGACCCTCGCAAGAAATATGGCTTTTTTAATGAAATCAATTGAGCTCGGAAAAGAAAAATTCGGTCTTCCCGAAAAAGAGATCACCGAATTTACGAACTTTATAAGATAAAAGGATGAAAAAAATGAGTAATTTAACGTACGAATACACCGACCTGAGAAGCAGGCTGGAAACGATTGAATGGGACAACGCATGGATAGAACACTCGGAGAACCATACCGCCGCAAGAATTCTACATATCGGCGATTCGATCTCTGTAGGAACACGACACATCGGAACGAGAGTCGGCGCGGGCAAGGTCCTCTTTGATAATTTCGGAACATCGAAAGCCGTTGATAATCCGTATTTTAAAGATGCTGTCCGTCTGTTTGCCGCACAGATCGAAAAAAGAAACGCCGTTATTTTTAACAACGGGCTTCACGGCTGGCACCTCGATGACACGACCGAATATCCCGAATATTACGAGGATATCGTTAAATTTTTGATAGATAATTTCAAGGGTACGCCCGTCTATATCGTTTTAACAACTCACGTAAGAGACAACGAACGTGACGAACGTGTTAAAAAGAGAAACGAGGCGGCAACTGCGATCGCTAACAAATACGGCCTCGGAATAATAGACCTCTATTCCGCTTCCGCATCCGACCCCGATTTCCTCTCCGGAGACGGCGTTCATCTGACCGACGACGGCTACACCGCCCTCGCCAAAACAATTATCGAAAGCGTAAAAGAACACTTATAATAAATGTAAACCGCTGTATTACGGAAATTTAATCGCAATACGGCGGTTTTAATTTATTATGCACATACAACTAAAATGTCTTTACAAAACAGATAAAATATGTTATAATATACACATAAAGAAGAATCAGAAGACAAGATCAAAAACAAAGGGGGATTATGAATGAACAAATTATTTCTTTACATTTTTGAGCCGCTGAACAATCTGCGAAAATGGTTTTATATTGCGATAATTACGATTCTCTTCCTCTCCGCTTTTTTCTTTTTTGTCGGAACATATTCGAACGTTGTCAACACGGAAAATTTTACGGTTTCCCTGAGAAACAATGAAACGTATTTATCTTACTGGCAAATGTATATTGACCAACCTGTAGAAGATTATATATATGACAGACCGCTGTATCACGAAGAATTTAATGAACTTGAACGAGAAGAAAGACAACGCATCAGAATAGAAACAGACCAATTTATTTGCGACCTTTATAATATGCAGAATGACGATTTTATAATTGAATATAGCATCAGCAGAACTTTAAGCAACACGAATTATCATTCAATACAAGCCAATGAATCCTTTTTTGAGAATGAATACCTTCCGATATTTAAAGGAAGATCAATAACTAAAGAAGATTTTGAAGAAATACGAAATGCTGAAAGTCCGAATTTCGTCATAAACGTAATTGCAGGCTATTCTTTTTCGGAGAAATATGAACTTGGAGATATAATCAAAGGGGCAGATATAGAAGGAATACAGTATGATCATGGAGACGAAGATTTATCCGATTATACTTTAGGCGTTTACGACCAGGATAATGCTGCGTACAGAGTTGTCGGATTTATAGAAAAGGACACTACTGTTTCTAATTCCACCGGTTCGATAAGCAAGACGGATGATTACGTTTTTGTTCCGAACATACCACCAATAGGAATCTTTTTCCCTGAAGAAGCTAAAATAGGAAAAACCGCTCCCATTTCAGAAGTTCAATGCTGGAAAATCCTTATAAGAAATGAGAAAGTGGACGAATACAGCGAGATAATCAACCAAAAGCTCGACGGACTGTTTATAGACAAATACTTCGATCTTATTGACTCATACAATCAGGCATATGTAATTCTTGACGAGGTTGCAACGGCAAGAAAAGACAGCTTTCTGATCATCGCAATCGTTCTTTTTCTGTTCTCCGTTTCGGGCATTGTTGTTTCAACGGTCAACAAATTCAAAAGAAACACAAAATCATACACCATACATATGACAGTCGGTGCAACGAACAAAGATATTTATATCTTTGCCGCCGTTGAGATGTTAATGCAGATTTTAATTGCATTCGCAATTATACATATCCCCTATATTTTTAATTGGGTCGAGCTGCCGATCATCAAGTTTATCAACAGAAATATACCGTATATGCGAAGCCCAGTAATGTATATTCTGCTTTTTGCATTCGCCGTTATTTTCGTTGCGGTAACGGTTGGCGTAACGGCGTACTGTCTGAAAAAATACAGCCTTGCGGAAGCGATAAAGGGAAAGGAGTAAGAAAAATGAACATAAAAAGAATGCTTAAAGAAAAAGTATGTACATACGATAATATTTCTATTTTCCTTGCCTTTTCTATCATAACCGTATTTTCCCTTATTCTTGTAAATCAGTTTGTTTTAAACGATTCAAACAGCAGAAGCTTCAACAGCTATTTCGGACCCGACTGCCGTGTAATAAAAATAACATCGACATCGGAAAAATTTATTCTTAAACCTCAAGAAATAGAAGGGAATTTTTCATTTTCAAATCCGTTAAGTGCCATTATGGTAAAAGATTACGGCGTTGATTCGGTTCGTGTATTTTACGGCAAAGGCGATTATCCGAAACCACCCATGGCGGAAGGAGAATTTTTCACTGAAGAGCAGATGTTAACAACCGAAAGGCTCTGCATTGTGGGCAGCATAGCGGCGGACAGAAACTGCTATGAAGAAAACGGTGAAATGTATTATAGGCATAACGGATTATCTTACCATGTAATCGGAATCTGCGGCGAAAAGCGAGCATCCGACCTTGATATATGCGTTTTCCTCAACTGGGGCGGATATTACGCCTCTTCAGAAACATTTTCCGGCGGATATATGCTTGACGGTGTTTCGACCGGAGACATTGACGATGCGTTTTTCAACCTCATAGAGATGATGAATGCCGTTCAGGAAGAAGATCATGACGTTTCATGTAAAATGGGCGAATATGAGCCGATGATAAGAGTTATCGACCCTGTAACCCAGATGATATACTGGTTTTCGGGCGCATCGATACTGTTTTTGACGATGCTCACGGCGTTTTTCTTTGTAATCAAGCGAGAAAAGCAGATCGCGATCAAAAAGCTTATCGGTTTTTCGGCGGGACATATAACATTTGAGCTGACGGGATATTTTGTTGCGGTATCGTGTCTTGGTTATTTATTCGGGCTTGGGATACTTTCAATACTTAACATGACCGAATCGTTCTCGCAGTCGGATATCGGTTATTTTGCGACGATAACGCCGTTAAGCGTTGTTCTGTCTCTTGCGATAATCGTTCTGCTTGCGGTAATAATTTCCGTTATACCGGTAATGAAAACATTCAAGTCGGACACATCATCCGTTTTACGATAATTTCAGGCAGCCTGTATCGAAAGGTATGGGCTGTTTTGTTTTACATAAAAAAACTTGACAAATTGGAGCATTATATGGTATCATATTATTACAAACAAATAGCTAAAAGGAAACTAAAATGAAAAGATTATTAATAGTTGTTGACATGCAGAACGATTTTATCGACGGAGCACTTGGGACAAAAGAAGCCGAGGCGATCGTTGAGAAAGTTGTTAAAAAAATAGAAGAATGGGACGGAGACATTGTTTTCACATTGGACACTCATTTTTCCGATTATCTTTCAACGCAGGAAGGCAGGAATCTGCCTGTGATGCACTGCATTGAAAACACTGACGGTTGGCAGATAAACGGTAAAGTTAAAGCGGCGGCGGAAAAGAAAAACAAAACTGTCGGGATGTTCAAAAAAGTAACATTCGGCTCTGCGGCTCTTGCGGAATTCATAAAAGACGGCAACTACGAATGCGCTGAATTTATCGGACTTTGCACCGACATTTGCGTTATTTCGAACGTCATGGTAACGAAAGCCGCAGCACCCGAAATGCCCATAACCGTTGACGCATCGTGCTGTGCGGGAGTAACGCCGCAGAGCCATAAAAACGCTCTTGAGGCAATGAAAATGTGTCAGATATCGATCGTTGGTGAAGAATAATGGCATCGTGGGTAACACATCTGATGATTGCGGACAAGGTTCTTTCTACGATCCAAAGCCTGAAAAGAAAAGAATTTTGCGTTGGGAACATAGCACCCGACTGCAATGTTGAAAACGAAGATTGGACGCAGTTCACTCCTTCGAGAGAGATTACGCATTGGATGAGTTCGGACAAAAAAGTGGCATCAGACTGCGAGAGGTTTTATGATGAATATATAAAAAAGAGAGCAGACAAGATACGCTCAGATGAAGAATTTTCGTTTCTTTTAGGTTACTATTCACATCTTGTTGCAGACGCAGAATTTACAAGCAGCATCAGAGACGAAGAGCGTGTTGCGGCTTCCTGGAAACGTATAAAAAACAACGAAAAATTGGCAAAAAGAGCGCAGGGAATGCCTGAAACCTTTGATTATGTAAAAAAACTGATAAACAAAGACGAGCGCATGGCTGAGATATACGCTATTGAAGCAGAATATCTCGAATCAAACCGCAATTCAGGCTATCTGACAGAGATATTGCCGCTGAAAGAATTTCCGGACTATATAGACTATCTGCCGCACGGCGCGATCGTAAGAAAGATCGGAGTTATGGGCTATTTGCCTGAAAAGCCCGAAAAAGAGATAGAATTTATCTGTTTTTCAAAAGACGAATACGACAAATTTATAAACAGAGCGGCAAAAACAATTATTGAAAAGATAGGTGGTTGAAAATGACCTGCCCATACTGTAAAAAGGAAATGAAGCCCGGTTATATTCCGAACGCAAATCAGCCCGTTCAATGGTTGCCCGAAGGTAAAAAACCATCTCCGTTTTCTTTTTCAACGTCTGATGACGGTGTTGAATTGAAAAATTCATTTAAGCCCTTCAAATTAAACGGCTATGTCGCCGAAGCATATTATTGCCCCGCTTGCAAAGTCGTTATAGCGAAAGCAAAGGAAGAAACTTTATGAAAAAAATAATGTTTTGGCTTTTTATAACATCGATCATTGTGTTTTTCATCGACTGGGGCGTTGTCGGCATCAAGCTGTTAAACGGCGAATACGACATAACGGTCGGCGCATATATTGTCCTCGGCTGCGTTATAATTATGATTATTTATATACTTTACAGATTATTCAACAACCGATGCCCTCATTGCGGCATGATACGAACGTCAAACGGCAAATACTGTTCATTCTGCGGCAAGAAGATTGACGACTAAAAAAATTCAATCTTGACAAAATTCATGTAATATGTTATAATTTCTTCAAAAAAACATGGGGATTTTTATATGAAAAAAATTATCTGTCTGTTACTTATAACAGTTCTTTCTTTTTCAATGATCTCATGCTCAGGTACACAGGAAGAGGTTTTCGACCGTCCGCTTGACGCTGTATATGAAGCAGACCTTACCGGATTAACCTTCCGTTGGGGCAGTTCATGGCCGCAACAGCTTCTACCGGAATCAGGGTTCAGTAATGCAGGCGATAAGACCATTCAGAGAGTAAATGATCTTAAAGCGAAATACGGCTGTGATTTTACCGTTGAAGCATGGGAAGACGGTTCTTCAAAGATCATGCAAACAATAGCCGCAGGTCTTCCCACCATTGACCTTCTTGACTCCCATAGCGAAAACGGTGGTATTCAGTGCTATAAAGCAAATCTGCTCTACTGTCTCGAAGATATCCCCAATATAAACATTGAAGACGAAAAATGGGGCACAAAGGCATTTCTTCAATACGGACGTTACGATCAGAGATATTACGGTTTTTACCAGTTCGCATGGGAATTTCCGCCTGAATTGGCAGGTGCAATGTTGTTTAACAATGAATTACTTGCAATCAACGGTATTACAAACCCTCATGAATATCAGGAAGATGGTGTTTGGAACTGGGAAAACTTTGAAAACCTTCTTCTTGCTGTACAGGCTACATCTACACCCGATCAACAGCTATATCCCTGGGTATCTCTTGAAGCGTCAAGAGGTGATATACATAGCTTTATGTATACTAACGGTCTTCAGACAGTTGTTAATAAGAACGGCAAAAACACCTTCGGTTACGACTGTCCCGAAGGCATAGAGGTTCTTGAGTTCCTCAACAGACTTTGGGAAGCAAAACTTTATACCACAGGATCTGCTTCACAGTTTACATTTGATGAAGCCGTTGCTATTCAGTCAAGCGAAACTTATTATGCTACTCATTTTTATGACAGTATAAACTCCGGCACAGACTATGCTCCCTACGGCGATTTTGAATACGGACTTGTAGGATATCCTTACGGTCCCAACGGCAGCCCCGAAGATACATCTGCATTTGTTCATAAGGGAAGAAGACTCAACTGGGTAATCGCATATAGCGGCAACGCTGTTGAAGATATCGGTCTCGTATTAGACTTTATGTTTGAACCTCTCGATGATTCCGGCGGATGGAAGACCTGGGTAGGCGACAGCATTTTCTATCACGAACAGGATCTTGAGAATTATATCTACTTCCTCGATAATGCAAATTACAATTATTCTATTGAGCTTAACGATGTTATCAACAAAGTTCAGGATACTATTGTAAAAGCAATTCAGGGCAAAAGCACCGCAACACAGGTTCTCTCCGAAGTCAGAGACCAGATTCAGGCTGAAATCGACGAGCATATAACCTGGAATGTTGATGAACAAAATTAACTTTAATAAATTAAGAACTCTGCGTATCAAATTGCAGAGTTCTTTTCTATGTAATTTAAAACTGCGTTATACAGATTATCCCTTGCATTTTTCATAGCATCATCGATGGATTCTCCGTCGGGAGTTATGCAAATTGCCGTCAGTCCGTCCTGTTTCGGAAAAGCTCCGACCTTGCCTGCAAAAACGGAAACGGGGACTTTTTCCATTTTTGCTTTGTTGTAAATACTGCCGACGACCTTGCCCATAAAGCTTTGACTGTCGAAACTACCCTCTCCGGTAAAAACAAGATCACAGTTGCTGAGCGCAGAATCGAAATCAACGAGAGAAAGAAGCATTTCGCAGCCTTTTTGCATTTTAGCGTTTAACATCAGAAGCGCAGCCCCAAGTCCGCCTGCCGCCCCTGCGCCTTTTACTTTGGAAATATCTTTATTAAGGCAGTTTTCGACGACTTTTGAGAAGCTTTTAAGCCCATCATCCAATTTTTTAACGCATTCCACATCAGCGCCTTTTTGCGGAGCAAAAACGTATGCCGCTCCGTTTTCTCCGTAAAGGGAATTTTCGACATCGCAAACCGCCGTTATTTTCACTTTTTTCAGCCGACTGTCGATCCCCTCGAAATCCACAGCAGTTATTTTGACAGACCCTCTCCGCAAAGAAGATCTGAAAGACCGTTTCCGTAAAATTTCACACCGAGAGCCGAAAGCATACCTATACCGCAATCATTTGTCGAAGAGCCGCCGAGCGTTAAATAAATCTCATCAACATTTTCATCAAGAGCTTCGGCTATAAGCTGACCGACGCCGTATGTTGATGTTAACATAGGATTTTTTTCCGCATCGGAAAGAAGAGTAAGACCGCAAGCACGCGCGCTTTCAATGACAGCGATCTTACCGCAAATGCCGAAGGACGTGCGGACAGTTCTTCCGAGCGGATCTTTAACATTTACATATTTATATTTTCCGCCGAGAACGGAAACAAGAATGTCAAGCGTACCCTCTCCCCCGTCAGCCATCGGAAAGCGAATAACCTCGTGGCCGCCGTTTTTTCCGATCGCATCGGTAATTGCGTCACAAGCCTCAAAAGCCGAAATAGAACCCTTAAAAGAGTCAGGTGCAACGATTATTTTCACAAACATCTCCCCTTTTAATTTATTTTAACATAAAAAAAGAGCATTGTCAACAAAACAAAAGACGCCCGAAAAACAGGCGTCTTAATGTTATGTCAGAACGGACAGAAAGGTCCCTTCTTCTTGCACGGCAAATATTGGATAAAAGGTGTTTGATTATTCAGCCTTCATTTTAGCGTAGCATTCGCTGCAGTAAACAGGTCTGTCTTCTCTGGGCTGGAAGGGAACTTTAGCTTCAGCACCGCAAGCAGCGCAAGTAGCGGTGAAAAATTCACGAGTGCCTTTGCCTGCGTTTTTCTTTGCATTTCTGCATTCTTTGCAACGCTGGGGTTCATTCTGGAAACCTTTTTCAGCGTAGAATTCCTGTTCGCCAGCAGTGAAAACGAAAGTTTTGCCGCAATCTTTACATACTAATTCTTTATCTTCGTACATTTTGTGAAACCTCACTTAAATAAAATATAATGCCCTTTTCGGAGTTACACCGATTCGTCGAACAATAGCCGAATTATTATACACAGCTTCACAATGTAAACTAAGGTGCAAAGGTTGCAACCCTGCCGTTTTCCTGCTGCCGTGCAAGCGTTCATACCAGGGGTTGAAGGATGCCTTCCTTGTTTCGATGCTTGTGCCGGTTTAATTTTTTTGCGTCTTATTTCAACGTGAATTTGTTCTTGGGCGTATCTATCAATCGGTAAAATATTTTTTTACCTTATTTTTTATACGTACTAACGTATTATCAACGGTTTTTTGGTTTATATTTAGTTTATCTGCGATCTGCTGATATGTTCTGTCGGAAAGATATTCGGTCAGAACGTTTTTTTCGAGCTCCGTCAGCTTCTGCCTTAATTCTAAAAAGAAATCCTCGGCGTATTTTTTTTCAACTATATCGTATTCTATATCGGTACTGTCGCTTATCTCATCAAAATCTATATCGACCGTTTCATCATTTTTTTTCATTGAACGGTATGCTGTTATGATACGTCTTTTTATACATATTTTAAGATATGCTTCGATCGGAACGTTTTTTGATTCATCAAATGTAGAATAAGCCGAACTTAATGCCATAAGACCTTCCTGAACGAGATCTTCTCTGTGATGACGGGGGAATGAACTTACAACACCGTCGATATATGAAGAATATTCAGCCAATAACTCGGAGAACTTTTTATCGGACGGAGGAATACTGTCAACCGTATTTTCATTATCAAAATTCAAATTATCCAACAGAATATATCCTTTCCTCCTGTTTTAACAAAAACAGCACCTAACCGTTCGGGATTTCTCCCGAACGGAGGCGCTGTTTTTCAGTTAGGTATGATTACTGATACAGACATAACGTACCAAACTATTTCAATAAGAATTTTTTTCTTCTGCGAATCGGACAGATTAGTTAATGATGGTCTGTTCGGTATCGATATCGAAGAGGTGAATGTGGTTCATATCAAGAGCAACCTTGATAGTATCGCCGGGCTTAGCGTTGGTCTTAGGATCAACACGAGCGGTGAATTTATTATCTTTAACATCGAGGTAAAGATAAGTTTCAGCACCCATAAGTTCGGTAACTTCAACGTCAGCGGTGATGATGCTTTCGGGCATTCTTTCAAGATACATTTCTTCGTCGTGGATATGTTCGGGACGGATACCCATGATAACCATCTTACCACCGTAAGACATGAGTTTTTCGTAGTTTTCGGTTTCAACCTTTTCTTTGGGAACTTTAACTGCGAAGTCTGCGAAGTTGATGAATACATCTTCGCCTCTCTTGGTGAGTTTAACTTCAACGAAGTTCATCTGGGGAGAACCGATAAAGCCGGCAACGAAGAGGTTGCAGGGTTCATCATAAAGATGCTGAGGAGTGTCACACTGCTGAATGAAACCGTCTTTCATAACAACGATACGGTCAGCCATGGTCATAGCTTCGGTCTGGTCATGGGTAACGTAAATGAAAGTGGTACCGAGTTTAAGATGGAGTTTGGAAAGCTCTGTTCTCATCTGAGCACGGAGTTTAGCGTCAAGGTTGGAGAGAGGTTCGTCAAGAAGGAATACTTTCGGTTCACGAACGATTGCACGACCGAGAGCAACACGCTGTCTCTGACCACCGGAAAGAGCCTTGGGACGTCTGTCAAGAAGGTGAGAGATGTCAAGGATTCTTGCAGCTTCGTCAACGCGACGTTTGATTTCTTCTTTGGATACTTTACGAAGTTTAAGACCGAATGCCATGTTTTCGAAAACGGTCATATGAGGATAAAGAGCGTAGTTCTGGAAAACCATCGCGATATCTCTGTCTTTGGGAGCGATATCGTTAACGAGACGTTCGTCAATGTAAAGTTCGCCTTCGCTGATTTCTTCGAGACCTGCGATCATACGAAGAGTGGTAGACTTACCGCAACCGGAAGGACCTACGAGAATGATGAACTCTTTATCTTTGATTTTAAGGTTAAAGTCAGTAACAGCACGAACGCCGCCCTGGTAAACCTTACCAATGTTCTTTAATACTAATCCTGCCACAGTGTAAAACCTCCGTTTTATATGATTAAGATTATTTTATTATAACAAGGCCATAACTTTCTTGCTATGTTATTATATCACATTTTTTTGATTTTGAAAAGATGCACAGAATACAAAAAAAACACACGCTTTTTGTACATATTGCACATATAACTTTGGGTGTGTACCGTTTTACGGACACTCATTCAAAGTTTTTCTCAAAAAGGTTGATAATAGACATGAAAAATTCGAATATCAACGAATCAGTTTTCTATTTCTTTTTCGATCAGGTTTGCGCGTTTTGTACAGGTGAGCATAGCATCGGCCAAAGCCTGTTCAAAACCGCGTTTTTCGAGATAATCAACGGCTTTTATCGTTGTTCCGTTGGGAGTGCAGACATCAGAGATCATCTTGGAGATATCTTCATTTGAAGAATCGAGCATATGAGCCGCACCGAGAATCGTCTGAACGGCAAGTCTGCGTGCAGTATCCTCGTCTATACCCTGATTTTTAGCGCCGTCTATCATAGCTCTTGCAAGCATGTAAACATAAACGGGAGAAGATGAGTTGAGCGAAATAACCTCGTTCATTCTTTCTTCGGGAAGGATCTCAACAACGCCGATATTCTCAAGCATTTCTCTGACGGCCGTAAGCTCGCTGTAAGTTACGGGCATATCGTAAGAAAGCGCCGTTGCGCCGAGACAGAGCTGAGAAGCCGTGTTGGGCATTATTCTTACGACCTTACATTCCGGTCTTGTAAACTTCTTGATGAAGCTGATGGAAACACCTGCCGCAACAGAAACGAGAACATTGCCCACGGTTACAACAGGAGAGATCTTTCTGAGAACGGAAACGAGATCGGCGGGACGAACTGCAAGAAAAACGAATGTAGCATTTGTAACAACTTCCAATTCGGAGGAAGCCACTTTAAAGCCCGCCTGTTTATAATTCTCCAGTTTAACGGCATCGGTATCGTAAATGAGCATATCACGTTTATCGTATGCGCCCGAGCCTACCAATCCGAAGATAAGCGCCTTTGCCATATGTCCGGCGCCAATAAATCCTATCTTAAAATTCATCGGTAAAACCTCCTTGATTTTGACGGTTCTGAATTTTTATTTACAAAATAATTATTACTTAAAAGTTGCCTGGTTAAAGAAATCGGCAAGACTTCTTTCAACGACCTGCATAATGACGATATCCGGCTTTTTATTGAGAATATCGTCCTTGTTGAATCCGAGAGTCCAGTTGAATGTCGCTTCGGAAAAGCTGTCTGTGATAAACGGAACGAGAGCTATACCGAAAGAGTCTCTGATAACATAAACAGACGGAGCATCCGCAACATTGGGATTTTCGAATGTACAGTAATCGGTTTTATCTCTGTAGCCGTTTTCGTGAATATAAGCATGGATAAACTCGCCGTATGGACCGCTGTCTTTACGGTAGGTCATGGTTGCGGTAAGACGGTTTTTAAGGGTATACACGGGGCCTTGTTCGGTTATAGTATCGTACCAACCGAGATAATAAGCCTCGTCCTTCATGTATGAATCGAAATAATCTATCTGATAATCGTCCCTTGTATACGTTACGGCATTCGGGAAATCCTTGGAGATAACATCCATTATCTGAGTATACGCAGCAAAGCCGCCGTGATTATTCCAGTGAGTATCGAGCTTGTAATAAAGATTTTCATCGGGATACTGCTCTTTTGCGGCAAAAAGTCCGTCACGGCAGTCTATAACATTAAGCTCGGTATTTTCGGAAAGATAATTGAGGATAACGTCAAGAGTGCGATTCTCAGCCATTTCAACGCCTTCGGTCGCCATGTATTCGGGATAAACGGAATTTTTGTTGGGTGTAACGACAAAATAAAGTTTAATACCGTTTTCTTCACAGAAATTAAGACGCTCTATGAGCTTTTTGGAAAGGAAGTTGAGGCGGTTATCGCTGTAAGTACATTCTTCGGTGTAATCCTTTATCGTGCCGCCGTAGAACATCCATCCGTCATGACCGACATAAACGTTCTGAGCAACAAGACCGGGAACGATATCTTCGAGATCTACCTTGGGCTTGTTATAATCGGCATTCCAGTCGGGTTCTTCATCGACTATTTTAAGGGGAATAGCCTCAAGACGAACCTCTTCGTGATATTCTTCGACTGAATTATCGACAGTTTCGTCTTCCGGCTCCGAATTTTCGACCTGTTCTTCAACAGGATCGGGAGTTTCTTCCGTTATTTCGGGATCTGCTTCGACAGTGTTATCGACGGTATTATCTTCAGGCTGTTCCTCAACGGGATCATCTGATATTTCAGGCAATTCTTCAACAGAATTATCCGTTACGTCGTTTCCCGAAACGGTATCGGGGATATTCGGATCGGTATTTTCATCTTCGGGAGAACATGCAACGATAAATGCAAGCATACATGTTATTGAAAGAAAAAAAAGGATCAATGATAAAAGTCTCTTCACAAAAAACATCTCCTTATAAAAGAATAAAAAATAAACCCGATAATATCTACAATTAATAATATAATAACATATTTGTGAACCAATGTCAAGTAAAACAAAAAAAACGGAAAAAATTTCACAAAGGATATTTTCCGTTTTTATGTATAACAAAATTATTCTTCGTCGCTGATCATCGAATATGCTTCAACAGACGGCATTACGGAAAGCTCGGAAAGCAGGTCGTAGTATGCTTTTTCGGCAGCTTTGTCGGATTTCTTGATTTTTTCCGCACGAATGAGAAGATTTTTCGGGGTATCGAGAGGCGAGCAGTATTCAACACAGCTTACGGAATAGCCGACAGCCTCGAGCTTCGCCATGCGAAGACCGTCAGTAAGAATATCGTTAAGACGCGCGCGCATAACACCGTGCTTGATGATGGGGGCAAGGTCGTCTTTTCTGTACTTGTCAAGAAGTTCCTTATGGCAGCACGGAACACAGATTATCTTCTTTGCACCGCGGCGGATAGCGTAGCCGAGAGCCATGTCTGTTGCAACATCGCACGCATGAAGAGAAATAACAATATCGGGAGATTCCGCCCCATCGTAATAACGCAGGTCCTCACAGATAAATTCCATGTTTTTATAGTTAAGCTCTTCCGCCATTTTGCGACTTTCGGCAATGACGTTTTCGGAAATATCGATACCGATAAACTTTGCTTTTATACGGCGAACTTCCCAAAGATAATAATTCAGAACGAACGAAAGATAGCTCTTTCCGCAGGCGCAGTCAACGATACGGAGCGTTGTATTGTCCTTAATATCATCGAACATCGGAGCAATAAGCTCAATAAAACGCTCTGTCTGATTGTATTTTCTTATCATGTCGTTCTTTATCTTGCCGTCTTCGGTAAGATAACCGAGAACACGCATGAGCTTCTGCGCTTTCTGGGGATTTATAATATAGTCTTTTGAACGCAGTTGAGCAGTATCGACGTATTCGCCCTCGGTCTCTGTTGCGGATATTTTAACATTACGGTCATCTGCGGAAATAACGGTAGTCTTGCCGCGTTCACGGTAAGAAAAGGTTGCGGAATCGTATTTCAACATATCGTCGCAGACAGCGGAAAGCAGATCGTTTACGGATTCGAAGCGACGTTTACTCAAAAAAGAATATTCCAAAACGCCCTCGATCTCTTTGACCGTTCCGTTAAACTTTTTACCGCCCGAAACAAACTCGATCTGAGCACCGAGAAAATAATCGGGGTTTTCACTGTATTTTCCGGCGATTCCGGAAAAAAGCATCATGATCTTCTGTTTATTCTGTGATTTCATAAAATTTTTGTAAACCTCTTGATTTTTAGAAAAATATATTGTATAATTAATAAATGTGGGTTGTTTTACTTCTGTTCCCCAAACGGAACAGCTTCAAAAAAGCGAAAAGGTAAACGCCGTAAGAATTTCAAAGCACGCCTCCATAGTTAAATGGATATAATAAACCCCTCCTAAGCGGCAGCTCGTTCGTTTCCTGGAGGGGCGGAAAATTGAATAGTTTTTGTATATGTCCCGGTAGCTCAGTAGGATAGAGCGGTCGCCTCCTAAGCGACAGGCCGTTGGTTCGACTCCAA
>SVMP01000026.1 GCA_015067385.1 Oscillospiraceae bacterium
ATTCCCGAAGAAATTACGGAAAAGCAGTCGGCTTGAAGGATTATGATACATCGTCTGTCGAAAAAAGCGTTTCGTTTCTTTTAGAAAACAGTATCCCATACGAATTTCGAACAACGGTTGTAAAGGGTATCCACGAAAACCTTGATTTCTGCGATATCGCTTCATGGATACAGGGCGCTGAACGGTACTATCTGCAGTCGTTTGTCGAGTCGGACGGCGTTTTAGCCAAGGATAAGGGACTTTGTGCTTTTTCGAAAAATGAGATGGAAAACTTTGCGGAGATCGTTGCCCGAACCGTAAAAACCGTTGGAATTCGCGGTGTTTGACTGTCTTTTTGTGCGTTATAAAGCAGACACAAGATATTGTGTTTGCTTTTTTTGTTCTACAATATATATTGATTTTTCGTGGGTCAAAAAATTTTCTTTATTTTTTTACAAACAGCGGCAAACCCTTGCAATATAAGGCTTTTTTGATTTTTCTTGATTTAAGTAATTAAAACGATAAATCTATATATTGTGTTTTGCGGTCGAAAAACGAAAAAATAATATCAATATCTTGTGTTTGGGGTATTGACAAACTTTAGGATTTATGATATAATGCTCACATCTCTCAAATGAGTATAAAAAAATTGAAATTGGTAAATAAATTATTTTTTAAGGAGTAATACATGTATCAGGTCGTAAAAAGAGACGGAAAAATCGTTGATTTTAACATTTCCAAGATCGCTAATGCGATCACCAAAGCTTTTGAAGCTCAGAATAAACAGTATAACCCCGATATTATAGATCTTCTTGCCCTTAAGGTAACATCCGACTATGAAAAAAAGATCAAAGACGGAAAAGTAGGCGTTGAAGATATTCAGGACAGCGTTGAAAGCGTTCTTATTTCCGCAGGCTATGCAGACGTTGCAAAATGCTATATTCTTTACAGACGCCAGCGTGAAAAGATCCGCAATATGAATTCCACAATGCTCGACTATAAAGAACTTGTTGACAGCTACGTAAAAAATCTTGACTGGCGTGTTAAGGAAAATTCCACCGTTACCTATTCCGTAGGCGGTCTTATCCTTTCAAACTCCACTGCGATCACCGCTAACTATTGGCTTTCCGAGATTTATGACGATGAAATATCCAACGCTCACCGTTCTGCCGATATGCATATTCATGACCTCGGTATGCTTACCGGTTATTGCGCAGGTTGGTCTCTTAAACAGCTTATTCAGGAAGGTCTCGGCGGTATTCCCGGCAAGATAACCTCTTCTCCCGCAAGCCATCTTGCAACTCTTTGCAATCAGATGGTAAACTTCCTCGGTATCATGCAGAATGAATGGGCAGGCGCTCAGGCGTTCTCTTCTTTCGATACCTATCTTGCTCCCTTTGTAAAGGTTGATAACCTTTCTTACAGAGATGTAAAAAAATGCATTGAATCCTTTATTTTCGGCGTAAACACTCCTTCCCGTTGGGGTACACAGGCTCCGTTCTCCAATATCACTCTTGACTGGACTGTTCCCAACGACCTTGCAGAACTTCCCGCTATTGTCGGCGGTAAAGAGATGCCGTTTAAATATAAAGACTGTAAAGCTGAAATGGACATGATCAACAGAGCATTCCTCGAGATCATGATCGACGGTGACGCAGAGGGCAGGGGATTCCAGTATCCCATTCCCACTTACTCCATCACAAGCGATTTTGACTGGTCCGAAACCGAGAACAACCGTCTCCTTTTCGAAATGACAGCAAAATACGGCACTCCCTATTTCTCCAACTATATCAACAGCGATATGCAGCCCAGCGATATCCGCAGTATGTGCTGCCGTCTCCGTCTTGACCTTCGTGAACTCCGCAAAAAGACCGGCGGTTTCTTCGGCAGCGGTGAAAGCACAGGTTCTATCGGCGTTGTAACACTCAATATGCCGAGACTTGCATATCTTGCAACAGACGAAAGCGATTTCTATCGTCGTCTTGATAAGCTCATGGATATTGCGGCACGTTCTCTCAAGATCAAACGTACGGTTGTAAGCCGCCTTCTCGAAGAAGGTCTTTATCCTTACACCAAGCGTTATCTCGGTAAGTTCGACAATCATTTTTCAACTATCGGTCTTGTTGGCATGAACGAAGCTTGCCTTAATGCAAAATGGCTCGGTAAAGATATTTCCGATGAAGCTTCTCTTCAGTTTACAAAGGATGTTCTCAATCATATGCGTGAACGTCTTTCCGACTATCAGGAAGAATACGGCGATCTTTACAATCTTGAAGCAACTCCTGCCGAATCCACTTCTTTCCGTCTTGCAAAACATGACATCGGACGTTATCCCGACATCATCACAGCAACCGAAAAAGAAAATTCTCCGTATTACACCAACTCTTCTCATCTTCCCGTTGGTTATACCGACGATATTTTCGAAGCGCTTGATGTACAGGATGAACTTCAGACTCTTTATACTTCCGGTACTGTATTCCACGCATTCCTCGGCGAAAAACTTCCCGACTGGAAAGCAGCTGCAGCTCTTGTTCGTAAGATAGCTGAAAATTACAAGCTTCCTTACTATACTCTTTCCCCCACTTATTCCGTATGTAAAAACCACGGTTACCTCGCAGGTGAGTCTTATACATGTCCTCATTGCGGCGAAAGCACCGAAGTGTACAGCCGTATTACCGGTTACTACCGTCCCGTTCAAGCATGGAATGACGGTAAAACTCAGGAATTTGCTGAAAGAAAGACATATAACATCGCAACCTCACGCCTTAAGAGCGAAGGCAGAATGCCGAGAGTTGTTACAAGCGATAAAAAATATTATCTCTTTACAACCAAGACCTGTCCTAACTGCAAAATGGCAAAAACTTTCCTTGACGGCGCAGGTATAAACTACGAAGTTATCGATGCAGAAGAAAATATCGAACTTGTTAAGAAGTACGGTATTCGTCAGGCTCCGACTCTTGTTGTTGCCGAAGGCGATAATGCAGAAACTTACGTAAATGCTTCAAACATCAAGAAATTTGTAGGTTAATCAAATAAAAGATCCTCCCGAAATTATTTTGGGGGGATTTTTATAATAAAAGCGAGGTAAAATATGTTATTTTCTCTCTTTTGGACTTTTTTCAAAATAGGTCTTTTTACGTTTGGCGGCGGTTATGCAATGATCGCTCATATCAAAGAAACCGTGGTTGATGAGAAACATTGGACTGACGATGATGAACTTACCGAAATAATTGCAGTTGCTGAGTCTACCCCCGGACCGATAGCAATAAATCTTGCAACATATGTCGGCTATAATATGGCAGGTGTTCTCGGAAGTGCTGCGGCGACCGTCGGAGTCGTTATCCCCGCATTTATAATAATGTTTATAATTTCTCTGTTTCTTGATACTGTTATGGATAACAGATTTGTTGCATATGCGTTCGAGGGGATCAAATGCGCCGTTGCGTTCTTAATTCTCAGTGCAGGTACCAAAATGTTAAAAGGCATGAAAAAAACACCGTTTCCTCTTACTGTTTTCATAATTTCCCTTGCCGTTCTTTTACTTCTCAATTTCTTTTCCGTTTCGTTCAGCTCCCTTATTTTTATTATCTGCGGCGGAATTCTCGGTCTTGTATTTTATGTTTTAACAAAAGAGAAGAGGGAGAGTAAAAAATGATTTATGTAACATTATTCCTTGAATTTTTCAAGATCGGTCTTTTTTGCTTCGGCGGCGCTTTCGGAATGATACCGATAATAAAAGATGTCGTTTTGAAATATGAATGGATGACCGAGGCTGATTTTTACAGCTTTATCGGTGTGTGTGAATCTACTCCCGGTCCGATTGCCGTAAACCTTGCAACATATATCGGTTCGACAAGGGCAGGGCTTTTAGGCAGCTTTCTTTCTGTTTTAGGCGTCGTATTGCCGTCTTTTATCGTTATTTTGCTGATTGCTTCTGTTCTTAAGAATTTTACGGAGAACAAGTATTTCAAGGCGGTAATGTCAGGGATAAAGCCTGTTGTGGTCGCTCTTATTCTTTATACCGGCATTACATTTCTTCTCGAAACCGTAGGGGTTTCTTACGGAAAGGCAGATATATCTTCTATTGTTTTATTCTGCTTAACGGTCGGACTTCATTTTATTGTTACGCATGTTTTTAAAAAGAAGCTTTCGTCCGTCTTCCTTATACTTATATCCGCAGTACTCGGAATTTCGGTTGGAATAATCGAAAATATGTTGTTTGTATAAATTCGATATGCATAATATTCATTTTTTTTCGCTGCAGATATTGACAAAATAATCGGTATAATGTATAATCTATTTATAAATATTTGATTGAAAGAAATGAGAATATGTACGATATAATCATTATCGGCGCAGGTCCTGCTGGGCTTACTGCCGCAATATATGCCGCACGTTCCGGGAAAAAGGTTCTTGTTTATGAGAAAGAAGGAATCGGCGGTCAGATAGCATTTTCTCCGAGGGTTGAAAATTATCCGGGTATCCGATCAGTTTCGGGTGCGGAATTTTCCGATAATCTTTACGAACAGGCTCTTTCCTTCGGCGTTGAGATCGAACTTGAAGAAGTCGTCGGAATAGAAGATAACGGCGAAACAAAAGCTGTCGTTACGGAAAACGGCAAAGAATTATGTAAAAAAATAATTATTGCAACAGGCGTTCAACACAGAAAGCTCGGCATTCCCGATGAGGACGATTATGTTGGCTGCGGTGTTTCATACTGTGCGGTTTGTGACGGTGCATTCTTTAAAAATACAGATGTTGCGGTCGTCGGAGGCGGAAATGCAGCTCTCAGAAGCGCACAGCTTCTTGCCGGCATTTGTAATAAGGTTTATCTTATTCACAGAAGAAACGAGTTCCGCGGTGAAAAGATGATCGTTGATGAACTTGAGTCTCTCGGAAATGTTGAATTTGTGCTTGATTCCGTAGTTACATCCCTTTTCGGCGAAGGAGATCTTTCTTCCGTTGAAATCGAAAACAGGATTTCCGGCGAACATTCAAGAATTGATGTCTCGGCTCTTTTTGTTTGTGTCGGTCAGATTCCGTCCAATGATGCTTTCAAAAATATTGTTTCTCTCGATGAAAACGGATACATAATTGCGGGCGAAGATTGCAGAACCAACGTTGAAGGTGTTTTTGCCGTGGGCGACTGTAGAACAAAAACCGTTCGTCAACTTACCACCGCAGCTGCCGACGGTGCTGTAGCTGCCCTTTCATGAGAGGAGAGTTGAAATGTTTAAATTTTTCCAAAAATCAAGAATAGCTTATTTCATCATGTCTGTTCTTTTGTTTGCTGTCGGTCTTTGCCTGATAATATGGCCTTCTTTTATCACAAAAGTAATATGTTATATTATCGGATCAATTGCATTGATCGCCGGTATAATCGAGCTTGTCATTTTTTTCGTAAGGGATATTTCGGTCAAAACGGTGAGCTACAGTCTTATTATAGGCTTTCTCTCTTCGATATTCGGACTTATCCTTTTGCTTAAACCCGATAACAGCGCAGTTTTCTTCTCGATGCTTTTCGGTGTGTTCATTATTATTGACAGTGTTTTGAAGCTCCAGACATCGTTTGAACTTCGAAATCTCGGAGTTCTTCGTTGGTGGGTGAATTTGATCCTCGCTCTTGCAAGCGCCGTTCTCGGTGTTTTACTTGTGATAAATCCGTTCGCAACAACGAATATTCTGTTTATTTTCATGGGTATTTCTCTTGTTGTTGATGCCCTTGAAAATATCTGGACCGTTATTTTTATTTCGATCGCTTCCAAGCAGATGAAAAAAATGGCGGAAGAAGATGCCATACTTATTGTTGAAGAATGATATTTTGCTGATTTCCGAGAACGTTTGTTTTCGGAAATTAAGTTTATATTTTTGAATTTAAAAGAGGTTTTTTATGATAAATTTTGCGACAATCGGAACAAGTTGGATAACAGAGGAGTTTATAACAACAGGGCAGACTTTCTCTGATTTCTGCCTTTATTCCGTCTATTCACGCTCTGAAGAAAAAGCAAAAGCATTTGCCGAAAAACACGGTGCAAAAAAATATTATACCGATCTTTCCGAAATGTTTGCCGATAATAATATCGAAGCTGTTTATATCGCTTCTCCGAATTCACTTCACGCTTCTCAGGCAATTGCGGCAATGAACGCAGGAAAACATGTTATCTGCGAAAAACCTGCCGCTTCGAACCTTCGTGAACTTGAAGAAATGATCGCTTGCGCCGAAAAAAACGGTGTTCTTTTTATGGAAGCATTCAAAAGCATTCTTATGCCCGGTTTTATCGCATGTAAAGAAAACCTTTCAAAAGCAGGTCTTTTGAGAAGCGCATACATTAATTTCTCAAAATATTCCTCACGCTACGATGCTCATAAACGCGGTGAGAATGTTAATACATTTAAATCGGAATTTTCAAACGGCGCGGTAATGGATCTCGGTGTTTACTGTATATGGCCGATGGTCGCCCTTTTCGGTGAGCCCAAAGAGGTCAAAGCTTTCGGTATAACAGTTCCCGGAGGCGTTGACGGTACGGGAACTGCGATATTCCTTTACGATACTTTTACCGTTACTCTTAATTATTCTAAAGTGTCCAATTCTTTTCTGCCTTCCGAGATTCAGGGAGAAGACGCTACGATCTGTATTGATAAGTTCAATATCCCCGAAAAAGTTTCTGTTGTTTACAGAGACGGTCGTACGGAAAATGTTCCCGTTGATCAAAGAGCGGACAGTATGTGTTATGAGATAGAGGAATTCATGAACTGTATAAAGAACGGACGAACGGAATCCTTTGTTAATACGAAAAAGATGTCCGTAACCGTTATGAAGATACTTGATGAGATCCGCAGACAAACGGGTATTGTTTATCCTGCCGATATGATATAAGTGTCGGATAATTTTTATCATACGGCATCTTTATTTTGAACTCTTTTCGTAAAAGCATTCGTGAATATTGACATTGTGCGATATTTTTGATATACTGTAAATTACGAAAACAAAGGACCTTCGGAGGAATTCATGGGTTTATTTAAATACGATTACGATAAAGAGGGGCAGGGCGTCGGAAAAGACGCTGCAATGGATCCCGGTTTTATCAGATTTTTCAAAGTTATATGGAATAAATTCGGTCAGCTTGTTATTCTTAATCTGATCTATATTTTTGCTTGCGCACCTATTGTTACAATAGGTCCTGCAACAGCGGCTCTTACATATGTTCTGAGAAATATGTCACAGTCAAAACCCGTATTTTTTATTTCGGATTTTGTCGAAAAATGTAAAACATGTTTCAAACAGGCTTTTCTTGTTACCGTCGTAGACGTTATTGCGGCTGTTGCGATATACTTTTCGTTCATGTTCTGGTCTGATCCGTCTATCGGCGTGCCGTCGTTTTTCAGACCGTTCGCACTCGTTGTTACGCTCATTGTCGGATACCTTGTTGTTTGTATGAATTTTTACATCTTCCCAATGCTCGTTTCCTTCGATCTTTCTCTTAAAAATCTTATAAAAAACAGTCTTATCCTTGCCATGTACAAGATCTGGCATAATCTGGCGATGGTTCTCTTCGTTCTCGCTATCGTCGTTATTTGTTTTTTACTCGGACTTCTTTCTTTCCCGATCATCATTACGCTTGTTTTCTCGGTGGTCTGCCTTTTTAACAATTTCCTCGTCTATCCTCTTCTCGTTAAATATGTAGCAACACCGTCAGAGCCTGAAGAAAAAGTTGAAGAAGAAAAAGTTTTCAATGACGAACGTCGTATAAAATAATCATAATGGCACTCTCGTTATCGGGAGTGTCTGTTTTTAAAATAGGAGATAATTATGTTCCGTAAAAGCACCGATTTTAATTTGACAAAAAAAGCATGTTATTACTCTTATTTGTCAATGTCATCTGTTTTCAGTCTGCCTCCCATCCTCTTTTTAACTTTCCGCGAAATGTACGGTATCGTTCACTCTTCTCGGAACTCTCGTTTTGATCAATTTCTGCACTCAGCTTTGCGTGGATCTGATCTTTACCTTTTTTACAAAATATTTCAATGTTAAAAGAACGGTTCAGATCATGCCGCTCATAACATCCCTCGGCCTTTTTATATATGCTCTCGTTCCGACTTTTTCCCCCGATTTTGCATATATAGGTCTCGCTGTCGGTACTGTTGTTTTTTCGATTGCCGCCGGACTTTGCGAATGTTTGCTCAGTCCGACCGTTGCTGCCATTCCGTCTGATGACCCGGGCAGAGATATGAGTATGCTTCATTCTCTCTACGCTTGGGGCGTTGTTGCGGTCGTAGTTATCAGCACGCTTTTTCTTACGGTGTTCGGTTCTGAAAATTGGATGTATCTTACTGTTTTCTGGGCTTTAGCTCCCGTTTTTGCCTTCATTCTTTTCAGTATTGCTCCGATGCCTGAACTGAATATTGTTCATGAAAATTCAGCGGATACTGCTAAAAAGAAAAATTTTGCGCTCGCTCTTTGTTTTTTCTGTATTTTCTTCGGAAGCGCCGCAGAAAATGCAATGACAAACTGGATATCCGGTTTTATGGAAAATGCGCTCGGAATCCCGAAATCGTTTTGCGATATAGCGGGGATAGCCCTTTTTGCCGTTCTTTTGGGAATAGTCAGAACGGTGTATGCAAAATACGGTAAAAACATATATTCCGTCCTTTTGTTCGGAATGATGGGTGCTGTCGGCTGTTATCTTGTTGCGGCTCTTTCTGCAAATCCTATCGTTTCAACGGTTGCATGTGTTTTGACAGGTGTTTGTACTTCGATGCTTTGGCCCGGTACTTTGATATTTATGGAGGAAGTCATTAAAAATCCCGGTGTTACTGCGTATGCGCTTCTTGCCGCAGGCGGTGACTTCGGTGCAAGTGTCGCTCCTCAGATGCTCGGCGTTGTTGTTGATACCGTAGCTGAAACAGAATGGGCGAGAACTCTCGGCGTATCTCTTTCTCTTTCAGGCGAACAGATAGGCATGAAAGTCGGTATGCTTACTGCTGCGATCTTCCCGATAATCGGAACGATCCTCCTTCTTTTTATGGGCAGATATTTCAAGAAAAGAATCTTTACAAAAAAATCAGTATAATAATTATAAATTTTTTTCTGTATGAAGGAGAATTTATTATGAGAATTACTGTTTTAGGTTCAGGTCACGGAGTGCCTGAGGCTCACAAAAAATGTACCTCGATTCTTTTCGAAATCGGCGGAAACCGTTATTTTGTTGATGCTGGCTGTGACATTAACATGGAGATTGCAGACAGAAGAATCCCATTTGAAAGCATAAAGGCATTGTTTATTACTCATCCGCATTCTGATCATATGGATGGTCTGTTCCCTTTCATCGGTCTTCTCGGATGGTTTTATACGAAAGTTGATCCGGAAGTTTACATGCCGAATGAACAGTGCGTTGATCTTTTGAAGTTTTATTTTGAAACATTTGAAATGAAACTTCGCCCCGAAACAAAGGTTTGTATCATTGGTGACGGAGTTATATACGATGACGGTGTTTTGAAGGTTACTGCTATCCCTACAAAGCATTGTCCCAACTCTCATGCATTTCTTCTTGAGGCTGAAGGTAAGAGAATTCTTTGTTCGGGAGACCCCAGACATCCATCTATTGATTTTCCTGATGTTTGCGATATTGATGTCGCGCTCCTTGAGGCAGCACTTTTCGATGTCAGAGAGTATACTAATATTGTTAAGGAAAAGAATATTAAGGCGGTTTATATAAATCACTACGGAAACTATATCGGACAAATTAACGTTGAACGTTTTCTTCAACTTAAAAAGGATATTTCTCCCATTCCTGCAGAACTTACCACGGACGGCTTCGAGATCAATCTTTAATAACATAGAGATAGGGATTTGAATTCCCTGTCTCTTTTTTGTATTAACGTTAAAAATCGGGATATTTTCCTGTTTTACGGTAAATGTAACACGGAATGAAGCGTTAAATTGTTTAATGTAACATGGTATGTTGCGTGCCTTTTCGGTCGATTGCTTGACTTTCGGCTCATTCGGAAGTATAATTGGGTTATAAAGTATAGGAGGCGAGCTATGAGCTTTGGTAAAAATTTAGGATTTTACAGAAAACAATTAAATATCACTCAAGAAGAATTGTCGGAAAAACTTTTTGTTACAAGGCAAACTGTTTCCAGATGGGAAACCGATTCGGTTTTTCCGGATGTTGAAACTATTATTAAATTATGCGATATGTTTAACTGCTCAATGGATACTCTCGTTCGAGGCGATACTGAAAAGGAAACCGTTTGTTCGGAAAAATCTTCCGAGAGCGAAGAAGGAAATAACGAGTCTTCCGATGGAAATGAAGGCGGAAGTTATATCGATTGGTACTATTTAAACGGGTCGGTCTGCTCTGTAATCATGCTCGTGAGCCTTATGATTTTTTTGCTTTTAGGCATCCTTGGGGGATTATGGCATCCGGGATGGATAGTTTTTATCATCGGAGCAGTGGCTTGCGCCATCAGTTCGGTCTCAGGGGAGATAATCAACAGCATATTCTTTCGTAAATAGCAATAAAGAGAGCAGTTTCAGACTGCTCTCTTACTTTTACTTTGCAATATAGAATTTTATTCCAATCTTCAGTATCGGGCCACCGCTTATTGATTCTGATATCGAAAGGTCTGTTATTTCAACCTTTTGCCCATATTCTGCGTTTATTGCCGAAGAAACGATATCTGAAACCAACCCATCGGCACCGAAATGTGACAGGGTTTCTTCTCCGAGTGTTATTCCGCCCACGGTTATCGATCTTATTCCTGCTTTTAATTTGCCGTTTTCAACAGATGGGTCTGCCTGCACAAAAATCGTGACTTGTTCGGGTAAAAACATTATAAGAACATCGGGAATGTTGCTCCCGAAAACTTTTGAAATATCTTCCTTTGCAATAACTGCAGATAACGTCACTCCGCCATCTGACGGGAATGTCAGCTTCATGTCTTTTAACGGAAGAAAAGCTGATGAGTTCTTTTTTATCATTGAATTAAGTTCGTCTTGTGTAAACTCAAGGTCGAGAGGAAGATATGTTATATCTTTTATCTTTTCGGATATTACAGCCACTATGTCGGGCGTTTCCATTTGCTTTCCAACATCTGTTTTGCCGAAGTAACTGCCGAAAATGAAAACCGTTGCCATAAATATCACAAAAAATACAATGGCAATTATTGCCTTCAGAATTTTTGCCGCAATAACTTTTCCAGAAAAAGTATGTCCGCAAAAAGAACAGAATTTTGAGCCTTCTTCAACTTCCTTGCCGCATTTACCGCATATCATATTTGATCCGAGCCTTTCTTTTCGGCAAAGGTAAATAAACCGTTGCCGTCTAACTGTTTTATATATTAGTATTCATATTCTCTCTATATTATACTTTCAAATTTAGGGTTGGTCAAGAATAATTTTACGCACGTTTGTGTCAAAAGAGTGAACATGTGTATTTTTCGGTAATAATTCCCTCGAAAAACTTGACAAAGCAAGTAAAAAGGGGTAAAATATATAATGAAACATTATCTCTGTAAGTATGCAGATTATAAGACATATCTTTACCGTAAAAATATATAATAATGATCAGGAGGGAACAGATTTGGTTAAAAGCATGACAGGTTTCGGCAGAGCATCGGCATGTATCGAAGGCGCTACCGTAACCGTTGAGATAAAATCGGTAAACCACCGTTATTTTGAATTGAACGCGCGCATCCCTCGCGCATATATGCAGCTTGAAGACAGCATTCGTTCATACCTTTCAACAAGAGTTTCAAGAGGCAAGTTCGATCTTACTTTAAATCTTGATTTTTCCGCCGTCGAAGGCGATAAAACGGTTACCGTCAACCGTCAGCTTCTTAAAAATTATATTGAGGAGCTTTCAGCCGTTGCTGAAGAATTCGGCCTTCATAACGATGTTTCGATAAACACCGTTCTTCGTCTTCCCGATGTCGTTACCCTTACACAGACCGAAAATGATGCGGCTGAACTTTGGAACACCGTAAAGCCGGTTGTTGAAGAAGCGGTCAATGCCCTTATACGTCAGCGTGAGGCGGAGGGTAAACGTCTTTGCGATGATATTTCTCAGAAATGCTCTATGATAAAAGAACGTGTGGCTATAATCAATTCGAGAGTCCCCGTTCTTACAGAAGAATACAGCGCGCGTCTGAGAAAACGCATTGAGAAACTTCTCGGAAATACAGAGATCGACGAACAAAGACTTCTCACCGAAGTTGCCATAATGGCAGATAAAACTGCTATCGACGAAGAGGTCGTTCGTCTCGGTTCTCACATCGTTTCGCTTGAGGAAAATCTTCAGGCTGAAAAACCGATAGGTAAATATATCGATAATTCCATTCAGGAAATGAACAGAGAAGTTAATACCATTTCGTCAAAGATCGGCGATATGGAAGTTACAAAGATCGTTCTCGAACTTAAATCCATTATTGAACAAATAAGAGAACAGATCCAGAATATTGAGTGATCCTGCCATGAAATTAGTAAACATAGGTTACGGCAACAGTATTGCCGAAAGCAGGATAATCGCTGTCGTTGCTCCCGATTCGTCGCCAGTTAAACGAATAATTGCGGACGCAAAAGAAAAAGGGCTGCTTATTGACGCTACATACGGACGTAAAACTAAATCCGTAATCGTTACCGACAGCACACACGTCGTCCTGAGCGCAGTTTCTCCCGAAACAATAAGTGGACGTGTAAATGAGAATTTAGGAGAATAATTACTTTTTATTAATTCGGAGGTAGAAAATATGTTGTATCCCAGCATCAGCAAACTTATTGAAGGCGAAAACAAATGCCGTTATTCGCTCGTTATCGCAGTAGCAAAACAGGCTCGTTATCTTGCAGAAAAAGCAGAAGAAAACGGAGAGAAATTTGAAGAAAAGCCTATTAAGCAGGCCGTTATGTCTATTGCGGAAGGCAAAGCAAGTTTCAGAGAAATACGTAAACCGGTAGAATAATGCCGTCTGAACCCGCCAAATATGCGCTTGTCGCAATAAAGGGTCTGCCAATGTCGATAGATGCGCTGTATACGTATCTTATCCCCGACGAGTTGAAAAATAATGCAAAGGCAGGTCTTTTATGTACAGTCCCGTTCGGACGGAAAAAAGATGCGGAAGGCGTTATTATCGCAGTTTCGGACAACACCGACTGTCCGGAAGATAAACTCCGCAATCTTATATCCTTGGGAGATGACGATCCCGATATGTCGTCTCTTTCATCTGAAAGACTTAATCTCGCAATATATATTAAAGAACGTTATTTCTGTACGTATTGGGATGCTGTTTCCCTCGTCCTTCCTTTCGGAAAGATAGTTTCGAGAAAAGTAAACAGAAAAAGAGCGTTTAAAGATCCTCTTTGCAAGCTTGAACGTCACAATGTATCGGATACCGTTCTGAGTTCGGAACAACAGACGGCATACGAACAAATGCAAAAAAAACTTTCTTCAGGCGGCGTCCATTTACTTTTCGGGGTTACGGGAAGCGGCAAAACACTCGTTTATATCAAGCTTATCAACGATGTCCTTGCTTCCGGAAAAACAGCAATACTTCTTGTTCCCGAAATCGCTCTAACGTATCAGATCGTCTCCCGTCTTTATGACTGTTACGGCGAAGAACTTGCCGTTCTTCACAGTGCGCTTACAAAAGCCGAACGAAAAGATACTTTTTCGCTTATCCGATCGGGAAAGAAAAAAGTTGTGGTCGGAACACGGTCCGCGCTTTTCGCTCCCGTAAACGATCTTGGAATAATAATTATCGATGAAGAACAGGAAAATGCGTATAAATCTGAAATGACGCCCAAATACGCCGCTTGTGAGGTTGCCGCTTTTATCGCCAACAGATCAAAAGCTCTTTTAGTCGTTTCGTCAGCCACTCCTTCTTTTGAATCGTTTAATCTTGCCGAAAACGGAAAAATAGGTTTATCTCAAATAAACAGTCGGTATAACGGTCAACCGATGCCCAAAGTCGTTCTTGTAGACCTTCGTGAAGAAGTCATGAAAGGAAACGGTACTCTTTTCGGTTCACTTCTTCTCTCTGAGATCAAAGAAAATCTTAACAGAGGAGAGCAGACTGTTCTGTTTATGAATCACAGAGGGTATAATACTTTTGTCAGTTGCTTTGACTGCGGAGAGCCGATAGTTTGCCCGTATTGCGGTGTTACGATGCCGTATCATAAAAAGGACGAACGCCTCGTTTGCCATTATTGCGGTTATTCAACTCATATTCCCGATCATTGTTCAAAATGCGGCGGCAAAACGATGAAGTATTCAGGTGTCGGGACCCAGAAAGCAGAAGAAGACCTTTCCAAGCTTTTCCCCGAAGCACGTATTCTTCGCATGGACGCCGATACCGTTTCCGAAAAAGGCAGCAGAGATGAGATACTTTCTCAGGTCTCAAAAGGCGAATGTGATATACTTTTGGGAACACAGATGATAACAAAGGGGCTTGATTTCCCCAATGTAACGCTCGTTGGTGTTCTTAATGCCGATACAATGCTCTTTTCTTCCGATTTTCGTGCTCTTGAAAAAACATTCTCTTTGATGACTCAGGTCGTCGGCAGAGCAGGACGCTCCGAAAAATCAGGCAGAGCTATAATACAATCTTATTATCCCGAACACAGAGTTTTCAGATATGCTTTAGATCAGGATTATGTTGGATTTTATAAAGATGAAACAGCGTTTCGCAGAATGATGCTCTACCCTCCTTTTTGTGACATCTGTCAGATATCATTTATTGCGAAAACAGAGGAAGATGCCTTTGATGCAGCCGAAAGGTTCGAACAGGCATTAAGGGCAGAACAGGAAAAGGTCGAAAATCTTCCGTTGCGTGTGATTCCCGCCAAATCAACTTACGTTCCCATGGTCGATACACGTCCGAGAGTCCGTATACTTATCAAATGCGTGGATAACCGTGCGCAAAGAAAAATATTATCGGAAGTTTACCTTTCGTTTATCAAAGACCCTGCGAATAAAGACATTCGTGCGGATATTGATATGAATCCTTCAAATATCAGTTAAACAGGAGAATTTTTTATGGCATTGCGTGAAATAGTAACAGAGGGCTACGAAAGCCTCTCAAAAATATGTAAACCCGTAACTTCCTTCGACAGCCGTCTCGAACTTCTTGTTAAAGACATGAAGGACACTCTCGTAAAAGCAGACGGACTCGGTCTTGCCGCTCCGCAGATAGGTGTGGTTCGCCGTGTGGTTATTATAATCGATGGCGAAACAAACGAAATGGTTGCTCTTATTAACCCCGAGATCACCGCTATGTCCGGTGTTCAGAATAAAAACGAAGGATGTCTTTCCGTGCCCGGTGTATTCGGTAAAACAGAAAGACCTGCTGTGGTTACGGTTAAAGCTCAGAATGAAAAAGGCGAATGGTTTGAACTGACAAGAGACGGTATCACCGCTGTCTGTATCTGCCACGAGCTCGACCATCTCGACGGAATTCTTTTCCGTGAACATGTTATTGAATATTACGAAGATGAGGAATAAAACTATTCTTTCGGAAATAAGAAGGGGATGATAATTAATGAGAGTACTTTTTATGGGTTCGCCCGATTTTGCGGTCGAATCCCTCAAAGCACTGATCGCCGCAGGTCACGAGATCTGTGCGGTCGTAACTCAGCCCGATAAGCCGAAAGGCAGAGGCTATGCACTTTTCCCGACTGCAGTCGGTGCATATGCCGAAGAAAAAGGCTACGATGTTTATAAGCCCGACAAAGTAAAAAACGGCGAACTTATGCCTGTCCTCGAAAAATATCAGCCCGAGGTTATTGTTGTTGCGGCTTACGGCAAGATATTGCGCGAATATGTTCTTAATTATCCGAAATACGGATGTATCTGCGTACACGCATCTCTTTTGCCGAAGTACAGAGGCGCGTCCCCGATCAATTTCGCTATAATCAACGGCGAAGAAAAGACCGGTATTACCACCATGCTCATGGACAAAGGTATTGACACGGGTGATATGCTCCTTTGGCGCGAAACCCCGATAACAGATGACGATAATGTCGAGACGCTCCACGACCGTCTCGCTCTTATCGGTGGTGAACTTATCTGCGAAACTCTTGACGGCCTCGAAAAAGGCACGGTCAAAAGAATTCCGCAGTCAGGTGAAACGTGTTATGCACCTCTTATTACTGCAGAAACAAAAAAGCTTTCTTTTAATATGACAAAACGCGAAATAATAAACAAGATCAGAGGTTTAAGTCCCGTTCCCGGTGCTATCGCTACGGCAGGAGGAAAGACCGTTAAAGTTTTTGCCGCCGAAGAGATCGACGGTCCGCAGAACGGCAAACTTACCGTGAAAGTTGCTGACGGATGGATCCGTATTACTCAACTTGCACCCGAGGGTAAGAAAAAAATGTCCGATGAAGATCTTCTTCGCGGCAACAGAAATTTTGCGTTTGATGTTTAGCCTTTCTATAGATATATTACGGAGGTAAAACAATTGCCTTATATTGATTATTGGTACGTTATTCTTGTAGTTCCGGCAATGATCCTGTCTCTTATCGCTTCGTCTTCCGTTAAAAGTACGTATGCAAAATACGCAAAGATCGCAGCGAAAAGGGGGATGACCGGGTATGAGATAGCCTGTGAGATCCTTCGCAGATCAGGTATAACAGAGGTCTCGGTCGGAAGAGTAAAAGGTGAACTTTCTGATCATTACAGCCCCAAAGAGCATATTATTCGTCTTTCCGACGGAGTATATAACGGAACATCCGTTGCCGCTCTCGGTGTCGCCGCTCATGAAGCCGGGCATGTTTTGCAATATTACGGGAACTATGCCCCCATACGCTTGCGAAATTCGATGCTCCCTGTCGTAAACTTCGGTTCGAGCCTTTCGATGCCGCTTGTTATTATAGGCTTTTTGCTCGGCAGCGGTATGCTTGTTGATATAGGCATAATTCTTTTTGCGGTAGTTGTATCCTTTCAGGTTTTAACATTACCTGTTGAGTTTAATGCTTCTTCCAGGGCGTTGACTCAGCT
>SVMP01000027.1 GCA_015067385.1 Oscillospiraceae bacterium
TCGTCAGCCCCTCGAAACCACCGGTCTCATGGGCAAATACGATATCGAAACCACCGTTGTAGGCGGCGGCGTTTCCGGTCAGGCAGGCGCTATCCGTCACGGTCTCGCAAGAGCTCTCGTTGTTTCCGACGAAACTCTCAAACCCGCTCTCAAAAAAGCAGGTCTTCTCACCAGAGACCCCAGAATGAAAGAAAGAAAGAAACCCGGTCTCAAGGCAGCTCGCCGCGCACCGCAGTTCTCCAAACGATAATTTTATTATCCGACAATTTACTTTCATATACAAAAAGCTCTGCTCATGCAGGGCTTTTTTGTTTTATTACGAAAAATCATATTTACATTCATATTGTTTTATGATATGATAGCGGCAATTAGATAAACGTGAAGTTGGAGGTATCTTATGAATATTTATGAAACATGTCCGACATTGGAAAGTGAAAAATTTATAATTAGATTATTTAAAGACGATGATTGTGATGATTTATTAAAAGTATATAGCGATAAAAATGCTTTACCATTCTTTAATAGTGATAATTGTAATGGAGATAATTTCTACTATTCAACAAAAGAAAGAATGACAGATGTTCTTGGCTTTTGGCATATGTCATATGAAAATGGTTGGTTTGTTAGACTTTCGATTGTTGATAAAGCAACAACCGGTGTAATTGGAACTGTTGAATTATGCTTGAGAGTATCAGATGATGAATTTAATAATATGGGGATTTTAAGAGTAGATGTGAGAAGTGATTATGAGGAAGAAAATATATTATATGATATTTTTTTGCTTATTACACCTAAACTTGATGAAATGTTAGGATGTAAAGGCGTTCTTACTAAAGCTCCAATATATGCTGTGGAAAGAATTAAAGCAATCCCAAAAGTAGGCTTTACAAAATCAGAACACATGTTGATTGGAAAAACTGGTTATGCCTATGATGGATATTGGACAATCAAATAATTTCGACAAATTCCAATTTATCAAACGATAATTTAATTATCAGACAATTACTTTCATATACAAAAAGCTCTGCTCATGCAGGGCTTTTTTGTTATTTACTTTTATATTGTTTTATGGTATAATATAGTTAAGAGACATCTGAAATTTTACAGGCGAGGTGAGATCGGTTGAATTATATAGAATACGGAAAAGATCATAACGAGGTAATTATACTTCTACACGGGGGCGGTTTGTCGTGGTGGAATTATCGTGAAGCAGCAGAAAAGCTTTCATCGAATTACCGTGTAATTCTGCCGATATTAGACGGACACACCCAAAGCAGTCACGATTTTATAAGCATTGAAGAAAACGCATCAAGAATAATTAAGTTTATTGATGAACAGTTTGGTGGTTCAGTCTTATTGATAGGCGGTTTATCTCTCGGAGGACAAATAGTTCTTGAAATTCTATCGCAGAAAAAAGATGCTTGCCAGTATGCATTGGTCGAAAGCGCATTGGTTATTCCATCAAAAATTACACACTCCATGATTAAGCCTGCATTCGGAAGTTGCTATAGCTTGATAAAACACAAATGGTTCTCTGAATTACAATTTAAATCACTAAGAATAAAACAGGAGCTTTTTGAAGATTATTTCCGAGACACCTGCGGTATATCCAAATCAAATATGATTGCTTTTTTAGAAGCAAATGCATTGTACAGCATAAAACCATCCATTGCTGAATGTTCAGCAAAGACATATATTTTTGTTGGCGAGAAAGAAAACGGATCGATGCAAAAATCAGCAAAAATAATTCACCAAAGATTACAGGGAAGCTTATTGCATGTACTCCCCCAAATGTATCATGGAGAATTTAGCATAAATCACGCAGAAGACTACGCGAACACTATACGTAAAATCGTAACAGACAAATAAGCTAATTTTCCTATGACTTTTATTTCAAAACATGACATAATATAAATAATCGGTACAAATCAACAGAAAAGCGGAAGCTTGTTGTTCAATTCCGGGACAGATAGGTGTATAATATCCTTGTAAAACGAAACAAGGAGATAAAAAAATGAACACAGACAAAATTTACGCAGAATCCATTGCAAAGGATTACGCCCCGAAAGACAACTCTAAAATAATCGCTCTTAAAAAGTTAGATCAAAAAGCAAAAATGCCTGCAACCGTTTTCACGTACACATTCGGCATCGTTTCTTCTCTTATTGCAGGTCTCGGAATGAGCTTGGCAATGCAGGTCATCGGAGGCGGAGCAGTTTGGACTGCGATAGGAATTGTAATCGGAATTATAGGATTTACATGTTGCGGAATCAATTACCCGATCTATAAAAAGATGCTTGAAAAAGGCAAAGCAAAATACGCATATGAAATCGTTGAACTCGCAAGAGAAATCAGCGAACAGTAAAAAAGGATGAGCCGATTGAAAAAATCAGAAAGCAAATATTTTAACACAGCCTCCAAAATGGATGAGGCATTGATAAAACTGCTTGAAGATAAATCTTTTGAGTATATTACCGTAAGCGATATATGTAAGCAAGCAGGGGTAAACAGATCAACATTTTATCTTCATTACGAAAACACGCACGATCTGCTTGAAGAAACGACAAGATATTTATTTGACAGTTTTCTTTCGTATTTCTCGGATAACACAAAGGCTGTTGCAACGAACCTTACCGAGTGTGATTTATCCGAACTTAATTTTATCAAAGAAGACTATCTTATCCCATATTTAACATATTTCAAAAACAACAGACGGGTGTTTTCAACAATATTGGCTCATTCAAAAACATTTGAAACAGAAAAGGTTTTTCACAGACTGTTTCAAAACATATTTGACCCGATCTTAAGCCGATTCCACTACCCTATTGCTGACAGAAAATATGTGATGGTGTTTTATCTGAACGGAATAAGCGCAATTATTTCCGAATGGATCAAAGACGATTGCGAAAAGCCGATCGAAGACGTTTCAAGAATAATTCAGGAATGTATTTTCGGACGATACGGAATACAGTTTCCGAACTAAGATCATATAAACAAAGGAACAAGTCATACGGCTTGTTCCTTATTTATAATTGAATTAATTGAATTTAGATGCAAAATCCGCAAGTGCTTCGGATATCTTTATCTGCTGAGGACAGACCGATTCACAGCTTCCGCAGCCAAGACATGCAGAAGGCTTCTTATCGTTGGGAAGAGTTGACATTACCATAGGAGCGATGAAGCCGCCGCCTGTGTAAGAATGTTCGTTATAAAGAGAAAGGAGCTTGGGAATATCAAGTTGTTGCGGACAATGATCAACGCAGTAACGGCAAGCGGTGCAGGGAACGGTCGTCTTTGCGGTCATATCTTTTGCAATATCGAGAAGTGCGTTGAATTCGTCTTCGGAAAGCGGTTTTTCGGTCTGATATGTTTCGATATTTTTCTTAAGCTGATCGAAATTCGACATACCCGAAAGAGTTACTTTCACAGAAGGAACAGACTGCAAGAATCTGAACGCCCATGACGGAACAGACTCATCGGGACGCATGGCTTTGAGCTGTTTTTCATATTTTTCATCAAGAGACGCAAGGCTGCCGCCGCGAAGAGGTTCCATAACCCAGACGGGAATATTATGTTTTTCAAGAATTTCAACCTTTTTCTTTGAATTCTGGAAATCCCAGTCTACCCAGTTAAGCTGAAGCTGACCGAATTCCATATCTTTGCCGTAAATTTCAAGGAAGCGATCTATAACATCGCAATCACCGTGAGCAGAAAAGCCGAGATGGCGGATCCTTCCGTTTCTTTTTTGTTCTGTAAGATATTCATATATACGGTACTTCGGATCAAGGTAATGATCTATGTTAAGCTCGCAGACGTTATGAACAAGATAAAAATCAAAATATTCAACCTGACATTTTTCGAGCTGTTTTTCGAAGATCTCTTCGACTTTATCCATATTTGAAAGATCGTATCCGGGGAATTTGCTTGCGAGATAAAAACTGTCTCTCGGATAATTTTTGAGAACTTTGCCCATTACGATCTCGGAATTACCGCTATGATAACCCCAGGCAGTATCGTAATAATTGACACCGTTTTTCATTGCATATTCGACCATTTCGGCAGTAGCTGCCTCGTCAATAACCGAATTTTTACCGTCAACTACAGGCAAACGCATTGTACCCATTCCGAGCGAAGAAAGCTTTATGCCCTGAAAATCATTATAAATCATAAAAAACCTCTTAACAAATTATTTTTCTCATTATACAATATTTTAATAAAAAAATCAATACCGAAAACGAAAGAAATTTCTTGACATATATCCCCTGCTATGTTATAATTTTATGACAAAAATAAACAGGAGAAAACTGTGAAAAAGACTATCATCATCACTATTATAACAATTTTTATTCTCTGTTCATGCAGTTTTGAGAAAGCATCAGAAGGAATAAAAGCAACCGATGCAAACGGAAATACTGTATTTTTACCGAAAGAACCGAAAAATGTGGCAGTTCTTTTTTCTTCATTTGCTGATATTTGGGTAACTGCAGGCGGCGAAGTACAGATCACGGTAGCAGAAAGCGTTGAACGAGGATTTGCAAGAGAAGAGGCAACGCTTGTCGATGGCGGAGCAGGAAAAACAATAGACACCGAATCTTTAATTGCGGCAAACCCCGACCTCGTTATTTGTTCTGCAGATATTGACGCACAAAACGATGCAGCAGAATTATGTCAAAAAGTCGGCATTTCTGCCATATCGTTAAAAGTTGAAGATATTAATGATTATCTGAACGCCCTTGATCTTTTTACCGATTTGACAGGAAGAAAGGATCTTTACAAAAAATACGGAGAAGATGTTTACACGGAAACAGAGAAGATCAGATCCGAATACAATTTTGAAGAGCCGCCCAAGATACTCTTTATAAGGGCGGGATCCTCGGAAAGATCAACTAAAGCGAAAAACACAGAACAGCATTTTGTCTGCGAAATGTTAACGGAATTCGGATGTAAAAACATTGCAGACACAGCGCCGATACTTCTCGACGGACTTAGCATTGAGGAGATCATTTTACAAGATCCCGATTTTATTTTCATCTCAACAATGGGTGATGAAAATGCGGCAAAAGATAACATGAACAGCATTCTCGAAAAAGAGGAATGGCAAAATCTTTCTGCTGTAAAAGGCGAAAAAGTATATTTTTTACCGAAAGATCTTTTTCAGTTCAAACCCAATTCACGCTGGGCTGAAGCGTACGAATATCTTGCGAAAATACTGAGCGAATAGACCATGAAAAAATACATTATTCTTATTTTATTACTGTTTACGGCTTGCATTGCGGGCATCGCGTTCGGCAGTGTAAAAATAGAGCCGGAAATATTCATTAAAGGGCTGTTGCTGAATGAAGAAGCGCAAAGTCAATCAATTATAATTTATCATTTAAGGATACCGAGAGTTATTGCAGGACTTATTGCCGGTATTGGACTTTCCGTTTCGGGTGTTTTGCTTCAAAGCGTAACAAACAACGACCTTGCAGGCCCGAACATAATCGGCGTAAATGCAGGAGCCGGATTTTTCTGCATCCTCTTGCTGTCTTTTTTTCCGACAATGATCAAATTTTTGCCGTTTGCCGCCTTTATCGGTGCTTTTTTAACGACATTATTGATCCTCATAATTGTAAAAAAAGTCAATTCGGCTAAAGGCACAGTTATTCTCGCAGGCATTGCCGTGACAACGCTTCTGAACGCAGGAATTTCGTTTTTATCTCTTCTTGACAGCGATGTTTTAACATCATACAACTCTTTTTCAATCGGCGGTCTGAGAGGTGTTGAGGTTGGTGAATTGATAATTCCGAGCGTTATAATTGCGGTATGTCTTATTGTTTCCCTGATATTTTCAAGGCAGACATATCTTTTATGCCTTGGCGACAGCGTTGCATCTTCGCTCGGTGTTAAAACAAAAACAGTTCGATTTATCGGGCTTATCTGTGCATCTGCATCTGCGGCAGCAGTTGTAAGTTTCGCAGGACTTTTAGGCTTTGTCGGGCTTGTTGTTCCGCACATAAGCAGGCGTATCTGCGGAAATGAACCTAAAAAATTGCTGATAACATCAAGCTTTGTAGGTGCTGTAACAGTAATAACGGCGGATCTTCTGGGAAGGATTTTACTTGCGCCCACAGAAATTCCCGTCGGTGTATTAATGGCAGTTATCGGAGCACCGTTCTTCTTATTTTTACTTATAACAAGGAGATCGACAAATGCTTAAGATAAAAGATCTGACCGTAAAATACGGCAAAAAAACCGTTCTTGACAATGTAAATATTACGTTGAACAAAAACAGGTTTACCGCCATTCTCGGGAAAAACGGAAGCGGTAAATCAACGGTTGTTTCATGTATATCAAAACAAACCGAATATACGGGGGAAATATTGCTTGACGGAAAAGATATTCAGTTGATAAAAAACAAGAAATATTCTCAAATGATTTCTGTCTTACCTCAAAAATTAGAATATCCGCCGATAACAGTCGAGGAACTTGTCGGCTTTGGCAGAAACCCATACACAAGTTTTGACGGCAGACTTTCGGACGAAGATAAGAAAGAAATAGCAGATGCGTTGAAAGCAACAGCTATGGACGACCTTTCGCAACGACTCATAACTACCCTGTCCGGCGGCGAACGCCAAAAAGCATATCTCGCCATGATAATTGCACAGCAAACGCCAACAGTGCTTCTTGACGAGCCGACAACTCATATGGATATATGCGCACAGGACGAATTTATTTCACTGATAACAAAACTCAAACAAAACGGTAAAACACCGATAGTTATAATGCACGACCTTGCTCTTGCCGTAAAACACGCAGACGATATTGTTATAATCGAAAAAGGCAATTGCATATTTAACGGAACAAAAGAAGAATGTCTTAATGAAAAAGCAATTGAAAAAACTTTTTCGGTAAAAAGGATCGATGCAGAAAATGAGATATTTTTCTCGGCACAATAGTCAAAGAACAGCCCTCAAAAAGAGGACTGTTCTTTATGTTTTATTCACCTAAAAGTTCGTCAATTGTCCAGGTTACATTTTTATCTATTGCATCTTGAATCGCTGATCTTGTTGAAGAGAAAGCTTCGGAAACAGATTTTTTACCTGTAACAGCGGAACTGATATTGGATTTCCATGTATCAAAACCTTTTTCGAGGAACATATTACCGTAGTTAAAGTGAATATTTTCAAGCATATAGGCATACTGATCGTGGTCTTCAGTACTATATAATATTTGCTCTTTAAGTAAGCCGGACCAACCGTCAGATCCGTCAAGCGGTGCAAAGACAAACTCCATAACAAGACCGATGTCCTCAACCGCATTACCGCTGGTGTTCAACACCCAATTAAGACGTCTGCCGTGATGAACATAGCTTGAAACACTGTTCTCATCGCCGTTAGGACCGTGAGGGAATCTTATCATACCATATGCGTAATCCTGAGCAGGAAGATAGTCATTGGACGAGGATTTTTTATTATAATGAGTTGAGAAATACGATTCATGAGACATCAATGCAGACATCTTATTCTTTACGAATTCAGCATGACCTTTTTGAGCATAAAGCCCCTCGGTATAAAGATCCATCAAAAATTCTACGGCAGCCATACCGTTACTGTTATCAAAACCAAAAGTGTAATTACCGTCGCTGCCTTCTATCATTGTCAAACCGTTTGCAAACATGAACCCAATAGCATCCTGTGCATAGTCCGTGCCGCATATATGGGGAACAAAATCTGAATCATAACCGGCATTTGCCGCAGCTGACTGAATAGACAACAGATAATCTTTGTAATTCGCCCAATTCCACATTCCGTTTTCCCTTAATTCATGAGGGAGACTGATACCGAGAGAGGACAACATTTCAGAATTAAAGTGAATTACGCCTTGATATTCGGGCGGAAATTCCCATGCGTACTGATAAAATCCGTAATTTTTACCGTCGAAAATACCGTACTGAAGGAATCTCGGAGAACCGAATTTATTATCGGACATATCGATATTGGGGATCTCGTCAAGAGAATAGAGCAGATCTGCTCTGTAAAGCTGGATACCGCCTGCACTTGCATGGCTGTCAAGGAAGTCTATTGTGTTATAACCTGCGGCTACTTCCTGAAGTATTCGACCGCCACCGTCTTCCCAAGAAACGACCTCAAAAGTACATCCGTATTTTTCTTTGAGATCATTTATACGTTTATGGGTCATATCCCCTGCAAAACTGAAATCGACCGGCAACAAAAGCTGTTCATGCCATGAGCTGCCCCATCTATAAGTCTGACCGGAAAGATCGACTTTATAATCGCCGCTGTAATCCACATCGAAAACTTCTTCTTCCTGTGCTCCGCATGAAACGGTAAAAAACAAAGAAGAGATCATCAATAAAGATAAGACCAATGAAATGAATTTCTTCATAATTTAACCCGCCCTTTAATCTTTTTTGTATATTTTAACACAAAAAGATTGATCTGTCAACATTTATTCAAAAAAATATAAAAAAATGAGAGAGACAACTTTTTTTAGTGTCTCTCTCGAAATAATTATTTATTATTCTAATTCTTCGAATGTCCAGGTAACGTTTTTCTTAATAGCTTCATCGATAGCGGAGCCGGAAGAACTAAACACTTCCGAAACAGATTTATTACCGAGAATAGCTGCCGAAATACCTGAAGTCCAAGTATCATAGCCTTTTTCAAGATACAAATTACCGTAATTGAAGTTTACATTTTCGAGCATATATACATAATTTTCGTGGTCTTCTTTGGTGTAGAATATCTGATCGCGGAAATATCCGTACCAGCCCTCAGAATCGTCAAGAGCAGAGAATACGTAATCCATTACGAGACCGATCTCAGAAAGTTCTTTTCCGCTGGAGTTAAGAACCCAATTAAGACGTCTGCCGTGATGAACATAACCTGAAACGCTGTTTTCATTACCGTTAGGTCCGTAAGGGAAACCTACAAGACCGTATTCATAATCCTGCGCAGGAAGATAGTTCTGTGAAGTTGATTTTTCATAATAATGTGTTGCCCAATATGTTTCATGAGACATCATCGCTGACATCTGATCTATAACAAATACACCTGTACCTTTTTGAGCATAAAGACCATTATCATACAGATCTTTCAAAAATTCAACAGTCGCAAAACCTTCGGGACAGTCAAACCCGAATGAATAATTGCCGTTTCCATTGCTATTGATCATCTGCAAGCCGTTTGCAAACATAAAACCGATCGCATCTGCAGCATAAGAGTTACCTGAAATATACGGGACAAAGTCATCTCCGTATCCCGCATTTCTTGCTGCATCCTGAATTGACAAAAGATATTCTTTGAAATTTGCCCAGGTCCAGTCATTGTTTTCTTTGTATTCATGGGGAGTATTTATACCGATACTGTGAAGAAGATCTGTATTAAACATTAAAACACCGTGGTACTCCGGCGGAAATTCCCAAGCATAATGATAAAAACCGTACCGTTTACCGTCAAAAACACCGTATTGAACAAAACGCGGAACTCCGAATTTTTCATCGGACAGATCGATATTGGGGATATCTTCAAGAGCAACGAGCAAATTGGCTCTGTAAAGCTGGATACCGCCGGCACTTGCATGGCTGTCAAGGAAATCAATAGAATTCATACCTGCGGCAAGCTCCTGAAGAGTTCTTGCGCTGCCATCTTCCCAATGAACGACCTCCATGGTGCAACCGTATTTAGCTTTCAAGTCATCAAAACGTTTATGTATTTTATCGCCGACTATACTGAAATCTCTTGAGGGACAGATCTCTTGGTCCCACTCACTGCCCCATATAAAGTGAAGTCCCGTAAGATCAACTTCAAGTTCAACATCAAAAGGCACGTCGAAAATTTCTTCTTCCTGTGCTCCGCATGAAACAGTAAAAAACAAAGAAGAGATCATCAATAAAGATAAAACATATGAAACAATTTTTTTCATAACAATTCAACCCCTTATCTTTTTTTGTATATTTTAACATAAAAAATAGTAAGTGTCAATATTTTTTCACAAAAAAATATCTCCCATTTTTCAGGGAGATATTTTATAAAGAAAGAATTAATCTACAAGGTCTTCGTAAACCCAGGTAACGTTCTCTGCAATTGCATCTTTCATAGCAGATCTGATACCGTTAAAGGCTTCTCCGCTTGATCTTTTTCCGGATACAGCATGGGAGAAACTTGTTTTCATATTATCATAAGCAGAGCCGAGAGGAAGATCGTAAACATAGTTTACATTTTCAAGCATTTTCTGATAATTATCAAAATCTCGTTTATCGTGGAATACGGAATAACCGAGAGATGCTTTCCAGCCGCCTTCTTCGTCAATGGGTTCAAACAAACGATCAAGGAAAATACCGATATCCGAAAGTTCGTTTCCGCTATATGCGTTTACCCAGTTAAGACGTCTTGTTTTATGAACGAATGCGGAAACACAGCTTTCGTCACCGTTCGGGCCGTAAGGATAATTTACAAGACCGTAGATCCAAGGCTGACCGGGAAGATAAGCATCTTCATTACCTTCCTGGAAGTGAGTTGCATGATAAGATTCGGAAGTCAATATTGCAGCATTTTCATCATGAATAAAAGTACCCGTTCCGCGTTCTTCATAAACTCCTGCGTCTACAAGTTCAGACAAAAAGTCAAGTGCTGCCATGCCGCGGGGATTATCAAGACCGAAAAGATAATTGCCGTTGGGATCTTTATCGATCATTTTACAGCCATTCATAAACATAAAGCTTATTGCATCCGTTGCAAATTCCTGGCTGGTGTGAGCAACAAAATTCGAATCGTAACCTGAATTTTGTGCAGCCGAATCAATAGAAACCAGATAATCTTTATATGTATCCCAATTCCAGTTGTCCGCTTCAATATATTCATAAGGAAGAGGAAGACCGAAAGAAGAGAGCATATCGACATTGAAAGTCATAGTTCCAAAGAATTCGGGCGGGAAGTCCCAAAGGTACTGATAAAGACCGTAGAGTTTACCGTCAAAGATACCGTACTGACGGAAACGAATCGGACCGTATTTATCATCATAACCATTAATATTGGGGATATCATCAAGCGGAGCAAGAATACCTGCTTTATAAAGCTCAATACCTGCATTAGTCGCATGGCTATCAACAAGGTCACAGGTTTTCATACCGGCGGCAACGTCCTGCATAATACGACGGCCACCGTCTTCCCACGATATGATCTCAATTTCGCATTTAAGATCTTCTTCTATCTGACGGTAATGAGCACGCATATTGTCGCCCACGAGGCTAAAGCCTTCATTGGGATAAAACTGTGTAAGCCAAGCACTACCCCAGATAAACGTAAGACCTTCAAGAGTTACATCAAGGTCAACGCTGAAATCCATATCGAAAACTTCTTCTTCCTCTGCGCAAGACACGGTAAACACAAGAGAGGAAAGAAAAACGATCGATAGGATCATGGAAATTATTCTTTTCACAACGACACCTACTTTTTTATTTTTTTCTATTTTATCATACTAATACAATGTTGTCAATACTTTTTTTACGATGCGGTTTTAATTTTTTTGATCCATTTCTTGCTTCGCAATCTGAAGAAGCACCATATACATTTAATAATCTGGTCGATCTTCAGCATAGTGTATATCCAAAACGGAGGCCAATCAAAGACAAGTCCGGCAAGATAACCGAGAGGAATCGAAGCGACCCAAAGGAATAAAATATCACCGAGCATTAAAAACTTAGTGTCACCGCCCGCACGTAAAACCCCTTTTGTTAAAATAGAATTCATTGATTGGAAAATCATAATAAAACTGATTGAATTCATAAGTTCCCGTGCTATAAGTTTCGCCTCGGGTGTTACCTTATAATATGCGATTATAGGTTCACGTACGATCATAATGATACCTGCGGCAACGCACCCGATCAATCCGCCGAGAACAAGAAAAGTATAGCCCTGACGTTGAGCAGTCTCATAGTCTCCCCTACCCATTGTATGTCCGGTAATAATACCGCTTGCGTTTGAAACACCCTGCGTAAGAACCGAGCTCAACTGTTGAACGACCATGGTTACGGAGTTTGCGGCAACAAACGTTTTACCGATTCTGCCCATTATCATTGCAACTGAGTTATTTCCGAGTGCAAGAAGGCTGTCGGAAATAAGAACCGGTATACTGATTCGAAGATATTCCCCGACAAGTCCGCCGCATTTCGTAAAAATATCTTTTATTCGATATGAAATGCGTTTATCAAAGAAAAAGAAATATCCGCATATAACGGCAAGTTCAAAAATACGTGCAATCAATGTTCCGAGAGCCGCACCTGCAATCTCCATTCGGGGAGCGCCGAGTTTACCGAAAATAAAGACCCAGTTCGCAAATACATTAACAAAGAAAGCGCAAACAGAACATATCAAGGGCAATTTTACCTGACCGACGGTACGTAAAACAATGGTACAGGTAAGAGAAAGTCCCATGCAAAAATAAGTCGGGATCATCCACCGCAGATACGTAATACCATAATCAATAATGTCTGTTTCTTTCGAGTATATACGCATTATCATTTCGGGAGCAAGCAATGTGGCAAGAGTGAAAACAGAAGCGAAAACGAGCAAAATACGAAGCATTATAGTTATCGCCTGCTTCAGACTCTGCGGCTCTTTCATGCCCCAGAAACGTGATGTTAAAACAGAAGCACCCATACCGATACCCATACAGCATATCTGAAAAATATTTATAAATTGCGTTGCAAGCGACGATGCAGATAGCTGAGCATCGCCCATACTGCTCAACATAACCGTATCCATCAGATTTATGCCGACGGTAATCAGCTGTTGAAGCGAGATCGGTATTGCGATCTTTACGATCTTTTTATAGAAATCTTTTGTTCCCAAATAGCTTTTTATGACATTTTTATCCATAATTTTACATCTCCTGATTTATTATTATACCACCGAATAACATAAATGGCAACAATAAAAATCTCTTACGATAAACAAGTCAATCTGACTCATCGTAAGAGATCTTTTCATATTTGGAGGGAGTGAGGATATTCTTACTCTTTCATTCCGGTAAGGAATGCTTTGATTTTTTCGCTTTTCGGATGTTCGAATACTTCTTCCGGAGTTCCGGATTCTTCGATCAGTCCGTCTGCGATAAAAATAATACGGTCAGACACGTTTTTCGCAAATTCCATTTCATGCGTAACAATAATCATTGTACGTTCGGAATCTTTAAGCGAGCGAATAACACGTAAAACTTCGCCCGTAAGCTCGGGGTCAAGAGCAGATGTCGGTTCGTCAAAACAAAGTATGTCGGGAGATAACATCAAAGCCCTTGCAATTGCAACTCTTTGCTGTTGACCGCCCGAAAGCTGACACGGGTACGCATTTGCTTTTTCCGTAAGACCCACGGTATCAAGAAGGTTTTCCGCACGTTCACGTATCTGATCGACAGTTTCACGTTCTCCGACGATATTCTTTCTTTTCGAACGAAGCTTCGGTGCAAGCATAAGATTATCGATAACGCTGTATTGAGGGAAAAGGTTGAACTGCTGAAAAACAAGTCCGAAAGAAAGTTGTGCATCCGGTGCTAATTGGGGTTTTTCTCCGTCTTTTGCTGAAAAAACGGTTTTTCCGTTAACAATTATCTCTCCGCTGTTTGCTTTTTCGAGAAAATTAATACAACGCAGTAATGTCGTTTTTCCGCCTCCGGACGAACCTATAATGGACAGGACCTCTCCCTTTTTTAAAGTAAGATCAATGCCCTTTAAAACCTCATTATCTCCGAATTTTTTACGGAGATCTTTTATCTCAAGAATATTCATATTATTTATAATATCTTTTGTAAAACAAAGAATCCTTTCATGCGAAATATACTTTTACGACTTAAAATAATCGAGCTTTTTCTCGAGCCAACCGAAAAACAATGTAAGAACGGCTGTGAATACGAGATAATAAACCGCCGTATAGAACAAGGGCCAGAGAAGACCTGCATTTTTGATATATCTTTGCGCAAAGTAAATGAGTTCGTAGTATGTAACGACACGAGCAAGAGAAGTATCTTTGACAAGAGTGATTATTTCATTGGACATCGGCGCAATAATTCTTTTTACGACCTGAAGCAAGATTACCTTGAAGAATGTTTCGGTTTTTGTCATACCGAGGACCTGACCTGCTTCGTACTGACCTTTTGCAATGGACTCGATACCGCCTCTGTATATTTCCGAGAAATAACAACCGTAATTTATTGAAAAAGTTATATAAACAGCAGTATCGGCGGCAAGGAGCATATGTCCGAAAATAAGACCGGGACCGTAATAAACAAATATAAGCTGAAGCATAAGAGGCGTGCCTCGAATGATCCAGACAAATGCACGTGTTATTGCAGAAACGATTTTCCATTTAGACATGGAACCAAACGCGATTATCAAACCGAGTGGGATTGAAAAAGCGAGTGTTACAAAAAATATTTTAAGAGTTTCTCCGAAACCGACGAGAAGATTAAGAGTAATTTCTATAAATTGATCCATTTTATTAAATAAATAATGCCTCGGGGCTTTGAAAGCCCCGAGAAATCATATAATCCTTTATTTTATAAGAGCTTTTGCAAGAGTAAGGTCAACGACTGCCGCATCGGAAGCACCGGAAAGAACTTCGAGGAGAGCATCGCTCTGAGCAACTACGCTCTTGAATCCACCTTTGATCGTATCGTTTGATGTTATAACAGATTCGCCTGCAGAGCCGCCTTCGGCTGCAATTTTCAGACCGGCAAGATCTTCGATGGTCTTGTATTTTTCAACATCTGCCTTCTTAACAACAGCTACCTGAGTATTGTACATATAAGGAGCTGTACAGTCAGCCGCCGCTTCGATAGCATCGGTGATGGTCATACCGTTCCATACGCAGTCAATATCTTTTGCTTCAAGAGCAACAAGCTTGTAATCCCATTCAATTTCTTTAAATTCTGCTTTAACACCGAGTTTTTCGCAAATTGCACGAGCGTAGTCAGCGTCAAAACCGATCCATTCACCGTTATCATCAAGATAATCCATAGGTTTGTAGTCGGTTATACCGATAACAAGAGTACCTTTATTCTGGATGTATTCCCAGTCGCCACTGCCTTCGCAGGGATCTGCAACAGGTGTATAGTCACCTTTGCCAACAGCGCCGACTTCGTATTTTGCTGAAAGTTCATCAAAAAGACCGTCAGCAATAAGTTCAACGGTTATATCTTCAACTTTACGGGTCATATCGGAGCCGGAACGGAACGCTATACCGAAATACTCACGTTCAAGTCCGAGATCAACGATCGCAAGATCACTGTAACTGCTTTCGCCTCCGCAAGCAGCAAGAGCGGTGCAAAGAAGAATTGCACACAAAATAAGAGCTAAAATCTTTTTCATTTTCTTCATCACTTTCTTTTTATTTGTTTAATTCGTTAAAGTGGAACTATAATAACACATTTTCCGACGTTTGTCAAGCCCTTTGAGGATATTTTTTTATTAACATTTAATTTTTTAAGAATTCTCTTTATTTAACGAATTATTTTAAATTCAAACCGAGCAAGGAAACCGATCATAACATATTTTCTTTAAATAAATTATCGGTATAATTCTTCTTTTTTTGCAGACAATAGCTTTGCATCCATTTACAAACAAAGGAGATCATATATATGAAAGCAACCGGAATAGTCAGAAGGATTGACGACTTAGGTCGTGTGGTCATTCCGAAAGAAATAAGACGTACAATGCGCATCCGTGAAGGCGATCCGCTTGAGATATACACGGAAAAAGACGGAGAAGTAATTTTCAAAAAATACTCCCCTATCGGAGAATTGGCAAATTTTGTCGGAGCGTATACGGAAACCGTAAACAAGGCAACCGGGTTGACATCTGTTATTACGGATAAAGATAGCGTTATAGCTGCATCGGGTTTACACAAAAAAGAACTTTACGATAAACGTTTGACTCATGATTGCGAAAAACTTCTTGAAGACAGAAAGCCGTATATATATAAAGTTGGAGAACGAAGAATTCAGATAGCGGAAGAACAGGAGAAGCTTCATGCTGCTGTATGCGCGCCGATAAACGTTGACGGAGATATAATCGGTTCGATAATAATTCTTATCGATGAAATGGGCGCTCAACCATCCGAAAGTGACATAAAGCTCGTTACAACATCTGCTCAACTTCTCGCAAAACAGTTGGAAGCATAAAACAGGAAGCAACTTAAACGGTATGATCCATTGGACATATCACAAAGTTGCTTCCTTTATATTATTCCAAACATTATGACAATTAAATAATCAACGGAATCCCACTTTTACAGTTTTAAACTATATGTAGGATTCCGTTTAATTTATTATGCGTTCATTTCTTCGCCGATAATGTTACCGTCGTGAAGGCGGATCGTGCGCTGGCAGAACGATGCTACGTTTGCGTCGTGGGTTACAACGATTACGGTCGTACCCTCTTTGTTGATCTCACGGAAGAGATTCATGATGCTCTTGCCGGTTTCTTCGTCGAGTGCACCAGTGGGTTCATCTGCGAGAATAATGGACGGCTTATGCGCGATTGCTCTTGCGATCGCAACTCTCTGCGCCTGACCGCCCGAAAGCTGTGAGGGATATTTTCTCAGTTTTTCGGCAATCTCAAGACGTTCGGATATTTCTTTTATACGTTTTTTCGTTGATGTACCTTTCAGCTTTCCGTAACGGAGCGGAAGACCGATATTCTGCTGAACAGAATATTCGTCGATCAATGCAAAGTGCTGAACGACAAAGCCTACGTCATTGCGCCTGAATTTTGCCATTTTATTCTGATTTTTTGTGTTGATGGGAGAACCGTTATAGATAAATTCGCCGCTGTCGGGTGTGTCAAGCCCTGCGAGGAGGTTGAGAAGCGTTGATTTACCCGAACCGGATTTACCCATGATCGCGAGCATTTCGCCTTTTTTGATATCGAGATCGATAGGA
>SVMP01000028.1 GCA_015067385.1 Oscillospiraceae bacterium
ATTATTATTTTCGTCGGGGTCTTTGATAAGATTATAGAGCTCGACTTCGGGTTTGAAATGGAAGTCGGGTTCAAGAGCACGGATAAGCTTCCATTCGGGAGTACGCCAGCCGTGTTTTCTCATCCAAGTTGCTTCTGTGATATACATTTCGGGTTCTTCCGCAAATTTACCGTTGTTATTAACAAGATTCATCATACTCTGACCGTCGAACTTGATATTGTTCTTAATACCGAGAATTTCGACGATGGTGGGCATAACATCTTTAAGCTGACAGAATTCCGCAAAGCGTTTGCCTTCGGGAAGATGTCCTTTATATCTGATAGCAAAAGGAACGACGAGAGTACAGTCGTAAAGACCGTGATGGTCATAATAACATTCGTGATCATTAAGTGTCTCACCGTGGTCTGATGTAAGAACAACAAGGGTATCTTCATCAATTCCGAGATCATCAAGCTTTTGGAAGATCTGCGCCATACATGAGTCCATATAAGCTACTGCGCCGTCATACTGCGCGTTGATGTACTCGGCATCGGTACAGTAAGGCGGGAACCAAGAGCAGAAATAATCACGGAACGGCTTGAATTTATAACAGGATTCAAGGGATTTTTTATTTTTATCAAATTCATCGCCCTGATAAAACATTCTGTCAAACGGTTCGGGCGGAAGATACGGAGAATGGGGATCCATATGACGTAAGAAAAGGAAGAACGGCTTATCTTCTTTAGCAAGACGTTCAAGCTCGGGAATAGCTACGGAGTTCATAGACTCTGCTTTATGAGAACGGCCTGCCTCCCAAGAGCCCCAGGATTCGGGATATTCGAGATAGTTTTCAAAACCTCTTGCTACCTCATTATTAAAACCTATACATGTAGTGTTGTATCCGTTTTCACCGAGAAGTTCGGAAAGGGTTTTTACTTCGGGAGCAATACCGTTTTTAAGGCGAAGTGCAACGATGTCTGTACCGAAGCAGTCCATACCTGTAAAAATGGAAGCATAACCCGGAGGGGTCGGAATGGACGGTGAAAAACATTTTTCGAAAACAACACCCTCTTTGAAGAAATTATCGATATGAGGAGTTGTGAGTCGTTTATATCCGTAAAGGCTCATTCTGTCGCGGCGAAGACTGTCTACGCCGATAAGTAAAAGATTGGGCTTCTTTTTCATAATTAATAAACTCCTTTATTGTTTCATAAAACTTATCTTGCGCCAAGTATTTTCAGGCAGGCATTCATATAACCGTAGCTTTCCGCAGCAACGAGTGTTGCTTCTTCGATACGGAGATCGGGACCGATAACTTCAAGACAAACAGGACCGTCATATTTTGCTTCGACAGCCGCTTTGAAATAACCGAAAAGATCGATCTCACCGCTGCCGCACATTTGTTTAAACGGATGTCCGGGAGAAGACTGTCTTCCGGTGCAATCACGAATATGAATATGTTTCATACGTGAAATAACATGTTTGATAGCCTCTTCGGGTTGATCGCCGCCTCGGTAAATATGCGACGGATCCATATCAACGCCGAAAGCAGGAGCAGTGATCTCTCTCATTGCACGAAGAGTTGTCGGAGTATTATAAATAGCACCGCCGACATGAGCTTTCGCACAGAGAGTTACACCGTAAGGCTCTGCCATTTCGGCAAGTTTCTGAAGAGTATCAACAGTTCTCTTGAAAGCTTTCTCATCATCGGACGGACCGCCCGGACCTACGTTAACAACAGGGATACCGAGAGCCGCTGCAGCTTCAAAAGCCTTCTGAAGACGGGTAAAATCATGAGAAGCAACTTCAGTAGAAAGGAATTTCAAATCATTTGCTTCCATTATTGCACGGAGCTCGCCCTGCTGAGCCTGCCAATTGTCAAGATTCAGATGCTCGCACATACCCTGAATAGCAGATATCTCAAGACCGTCATAACCGCATGTTTTTATAAGTCTTGCAGCTTCAGCAAAAGAAACTGTTTTAAAAAGGACTGTGTTTACACCAAGTTTAATCATAAAAGATCAACTCCTATTCTTTTTTCATATTTATTTAATCAATCATCTTCGTCTAAAACAAAATTAGTAGAGTAAACTTCTTGGGTTGATTGTGATTGTCTGAATTCTTCAGCAATCATAGTTTTAGTAAACTCCGCTGTGGGGGCGATTTCAGCAACAAGTGCCTCTAACTCATCAATAGTTGAATAAAAGAATTCTTTTCTCATATTTACTTTGTTAACGCGTTTGTTTGAAAGTCGATTGTGCAGTGACGTTTCTAAGTCTACTGCGTTGTCGGAAAAAATAAAACTATGTACGTCGAATTTAAAAGGAACGCTGGCATCGCCAAGTTCATCGACTCGTTCCTGAGGATTAATTCGGCGCGTCATACCGATTTTAAACATATTATTTCCAAATGCGCCCAAGTTACTAATAATATAGATATTTCCTGCTTTTCCGTTTTGAAGATTAATAATATTTTCTTTTTGGACAACAACATCTGCAAGCTGAGACTGCAACTCAAGGATTCTTGCCTCCATAAGTTTCTTTTCTTCTTCTGCTGCAGCAATCATTTTTTCTTTTAATTTTTCAATTTCAGATTCATATTTTGATTCTTCTGCAGCAATTTTTTTGCGTTCCGCTTCGAGCGCCTTACGTTCTTCTGCTTCTTGTCTCATTTGCTCACGAAGTGCAAGTTGTTCTTGTTTAGCCTGTTCTTTTTTAACATAATAGTTATATTCTATCTTAATAGCGTTTATAAATAAATACTCAATTTCTCCTATAAACTTTGTCATAGTCCCCGCTATACTTTGATTTCCATCAGTAGCAATTGCAAGATATTTTGCTGTCATTTTTTTAAGATCATCTATTGCTTTGTCTAACTTTTCATATCTTAAATTATAAAGTATATTTTGCAATTCAGCACGTAAGGCGATAACCATAAGTTGATAAATCGCTTTATTAGCTTTTGTTGTATAACGTGAATCATATTTTGTAAGTAATTCGTTAATTTGTTTATCGTTTTCACTATATGTTTTACGAAGATCTCTCATATCCATACAATGTAAATTCAACATAACGCTCGGAGACAAATTATTTAAGTCATCCAAATCCGAGGGAATAAGTTTACATTCTGTCAATCGAGGATCGTAATTTAAGAAATTTGTAATAGCATATTCTATACTATTATAGATTTCCTTTGATTTGTTTAATTTTTTTACAGCAGTATTGAGCTTCTTTTCTGCTTTATCCGAATCTTCATTAAGAACTTCTATTTGTGAACGTAATTTGTTTATTGTGATATTCGCTTCTGCTATATCATTATTAAGGGATTCTATTTCCTTTTTTGTTTGTTCATACTCGGTAAATCCTAAATCAGATAATTGCTTTTCTAAATAAGAAACACGAATATTTAATCTCGTATTTTCTTCTTTGATTTTTTGATTTGAAAAATATCCCAAAACGACACGATTAATCCCCCATTATTAATTTTTTACTTTTACTTTCTCAATTTTAACAATTTCATATCTACTTGTGATATTAAAATTATTATATATTATTTCTTTGTAAATGTCAAGAAAAAAATATAAAAAATCCGCCATTTTTTTAAAAATTAAAATCATGACGGATTTAATATATTAAACTTTTTGTTTATTATTTACGGTCTTATTTTTAGCCGCCAAATTTTCTTTTGCCGAAGACATCATAAGCTTAAGGCGGTTTATCTGATTGACCTCGGAAGCACCCGGGTCATAGTCGATAGGCACAATATTTGCTTCGGGATATCTTCTGCGAATTTCTTTGATCATACCTTTACCTGTAACATGATTCGGCAAGCAAGCAAAAGGCTGAACGCAGACGATATTCGGAATTCCGTGTCCTACCATTTCAAGCATTTCAGCTGTAAGAAGCCAACCTTCACCCGTTATATTACAGGTTGAAAGGATAGTTTCAGCTTTTGCGGCAAGATCCTCAATATTGGAAAGTTTTCCGAAACGAGGGTATTTTTCAAGCGCACGTGCTATATGGCAACGGTAGAATTTATTGAGTATCTTAATGAAGCCCATAAATATAGCCGCATTGGTTTTACTGCCCGAGAGCTTTCTGTATTTTGTGTCGGACTGATAGCAAATATAGAGGAAGAAGTTTATAAGATCGGGAAGATATGCTTCGCCGCCTTCTCTTTCAATATTACCTATAAGATCATTATTTCCGAGAGGATGATATTGAACGAGGATCTCCCCTACTATTCCGACTCGAGGCTTTTGAATGTCGTTTATCTCAACAGCATCGAAGTCCTTGAGAATTCCGAGCGCTGTTTTGTAGATCTCGGAGCGTTTACCCGAAAGAGCTTTTTTCTTTATGATCTCCATCCATTTACGGTAAAGAGCCTCGGATGTGCCTTTAACTTTTTCATACGGGCGTGTCCTTAAGAAAACTCTTGAAAGAAGATCGGCATAAAGAAGACCGATGACTGTCTGATGGAGCATGGAAGCGGTAAATTTAAAGCCCGGATTTTTCTCCATACCGACAAAGTTCAGAGAAAGAACAGGAATATGTCCGAAGCCTGCATCTTTCATAGCCTTTCGGAGAAATGCAATATAGTTTGTTGCACGGCAACCGCCGCCCGTTTGAGAAATAATAACAGATGTATTGTTAAGATCATATTCGCCCGATTTCAGTGCGCTTATAAGTTGACCTACAACGATTATCGACGGATAACAAGCGTCGTTGTTAACATATTTAAGTCCTTCGTCAACAGCTTTTTTATCGGCATTATTCAGAACGACAAAATTATATCCTGCATTGTTAAACACGGTTTCGAGGACTTCGAAATGAATGGGTGACATCTGAGGTGCGATGATGGTATGACGTTTTTTCATTTCTTCCGTGAATACGACACGGTTAAGACCGTAATCAGACGCTTTTGCTTTAAATCCTGACTCACGGCGTTCGTTTAACGCAGAAACAAGCGAACGTATTCTTACTCTTGCCGCACCGAGATTATTTACCTCATCGATTTTAAGAACTGTATATATTTTTTCCGCAGATTCGAGAATTTCAGCCACCTGATCAGTTGTTACGGCATCAACACCGCAACCGAAAGAGTTAAGCTGGATCATTTCAAGATTTTTGTTTTCACGAACGACATGCGCCGCAGCGTAAAGTCTTGAATGATATGCCCATTGGTCAACTACACGGAGCTGCTGACGATCTTTTGCAAGATGACAAATGCTGTCTTCCGTTAAAACAGCCATACCGCAGGAATTGACTAAATTATGCATACCGTGGTTTATTTCGGGGTCAACATGATAAGGTCTGCCAGCAAGGACTATGCCTATAATATCATTTTTGTTGATAAAATCAAGCGTTTCCTCACCTTTTTTGCGAACATCGCTTCTGAATTTATCCTGTTCGGCATAAGCGGCTTTTGCGGCAGCTGATATTTGTGAAGAAGTAAAGCCCTTATTTTCAAACTCTTCGCAAAGACGTTTGATGAGTTTATCTCTGTCTGCAAGAGAAAGGAACGGGTTCCAGAATTCGATATTGTTTTCGGGAATCTGTTCTACATTATTTTTGATAACTTCGGGATAAGAAGTTACTATCGGACAGTTATAGGAGTTATTGGCAGAAGAGATCTCTTTTGCTTCATAAACAACACCGGGATAGAATATTTTTTTAACGCCTTTTCCGATAAGGTTCATTATATGACCGTGAACTATCTTTGCGGGATAGCAAACGGATTCAGAAGATATTGATTCAACGCCGCTTTCATAGATTTTTTTCGAACTGTCGTCTGAAAGAACGACCTCGAAACCGAGTTCTGTGAGAAATGTAAACCAGAACGGATAATCCTCATACATATTAAGAACACGGGGGACGCCGATCCTGCCTGCAGGAGCATTCTTTTTCGGTTCATACGAGAAGAGGCGTTCATATTTATATGTATAGAGGTTTGGAAGCTCTTTGCTGTTTTTCTCGATGCCTGCACCTTTATCACAACGGTTTCCCGAAATAAAGCGTTTACCGTTATCAAATTTAAGGATGGTAAGAAGACAGTTATTTGTACATCCTCCGCAACGACGCATCGTACTTTGATATGTAAATTTCTCAAGAGCGTCTTTACTTATGATCGTGCTGTTGTCGGTGGCTCTGTTTTTTGCCATAAGAGCCATACCGAATGCGCCCATAAGACCTGCTATATCGGGGCGGACGACTTCTCTGCCCGAGATCAGTTCAAAGCTTCTAAGAATAGCATCATTAAAGAATGTACCGCCCTGAACGATGATCTTTTCACCGAGATCCTTGGGGTCTTTTACTTTTATAACCTTCTGAAGAACGTTTTTGACTACAGAATATGAAAGACCTGCTGAAATATCTGCAACAGAAGCACCGTCTTTCTGTGCCTGTTTTACCTTTGAGTTCATGAAAACAGTACAACGTGAACCGAGGTCTGCAGGCTCTTTTGCTTTAAGAGCCTCTTTTGCGAAATCGGAAACAGGCATACCGATAGATTTTGCGAAAACTTCAATGAACGAACCGCAACCTGAAGAACAAGCTTCGTTAAGCATGATATTTTCAATCGCACCGTTTTTAAGGCGAGTACATTTCATATCCTGACCGCCGATGTCAAGAATAAAATCAACGCCGGGAAGGAAAAATTCAGCAGCCTTAAAATGTGCGATAGTTTCGACTTCACCTATATCAAACCCGTAAGCCGTCATGAGCATCTTTTCGCCGTAGCCCGTAACACCTGTATAACGGATATTTGCACCTTCGGGGAGAATGTCGTAAAGCTCGGAAAGGATCTCCCCTATTTTTTTAAGCGGATTTCCGCTGTTTGAACCGTAATGAGAATAAAGAATAGCACCTTCGGAGTCGATGAGAACAGCCTTGGTTGTTGTTGAACCGGCATCGACACCAAGATAGCAATCGCCCGTAAAATCTTTAAGGGAACGTGTTTTTGCGACATTTTTCGCATGACGGGCACGAAAAGCCTCAAGCTCGGAAGGATCTTTAAAAAGAGGCGGAAGAACATTGAGCTGTTCAAAGGACGACTGACCGAGATTTTTTATTTTCGTTGAAACCTCACGAAGATCGATTTTTTCATATTCAGCAGAGAGTACCGCTGCGCCGAAAGAAACGAAAAGATGAGCATTTTCGGGAAAAACAACTTGCTCGGGGGTAAGTTTTAATGTTTCTATAAAACGGTTACGAAGCTCTGAATTATAATAAAGAGGTCCGCCGAGAAAAGCAACATTTCCTCTTATAGGCTTACCGCAGGCAAGAGTAGAGATCGTTTGAGTAACGACTGCCTGAAGAACAGACGCCGCAATATTTTCTTTTGAAGCGCCCTCATTGAGAAGCGACTGTACGTCTGTTTTAGCGAAAACACCGCATCTTGCGGCAATAGGATACAGTTCTGTATGTTTTGCGGCAAGAGCATTAAGTCCGTCCGCATCAGTCTGCAAAAGAGAAGCCATCTGGTCAATGAATGCACCTGTACCGCCTGCGCAAGTACCGTTCATTCTCTGTTCCGGAGAAACTTCAAAATATGTTATTTTAGCATCTTCGCCGCCGAGTTCAATGGCAACATTGGTCTGAGGAGCAACACGCTTAACGGCTGCTGTTCCTGCGATAACTTCCTGAACGAAAGGGATACCGACATGCTGTGCAAGACCAACACCGCCCGAACCTGTTACGGCAAGAGTAGTATCAATGTTTCCGAGTTCATCGCAAGCTTCGACAAGAAGAGAAAGGACAGCATTTCTGACATCGGAAAGGTGACGTTTATACTTTGTATAAATCGGTTTCATGTTTTCATCAATTATAAAAATTTTAACCGTCGTTGATCCGACGTCAAGCCCTGTATGATACATTAATTTTATACTTCCTTTTCTGATATAAAATGGTCTTCTGTTTTTTTCTCGATAATACGTACGATCTTTACCTGTGGATCAAAATTTTTATCCATATATTTCAATCCGCATATATATGCCAAAAACAATAAAAGACCTAAGAATGCAAGATATTTATAAAGTTCAAATAAAAGATATGTTAAAAAAATAATTGCGACCGGAACAAGAAATATATACGAGATAACGAGCATCGATCTGGCATCTTCCCTGGTCTCGATCTCAACAAGATCCCCGACAGAAACACCGATCCCGTCATATGCGCGAAGTTCAGTTTCTTTTTTTGAACATATCGCGCTGTTTTCGCAGTGGTCACAGCTTTCCGGGCGTGCGCATTTGATATGAGCCATACCGCCCTTTATTTTATAAACAATTCCTTGTGTTATCATAATTAATAATTATTCATCCGTACTTTTTATTCCGATAATCGCTTCAGCAATTCTGAGTCCGTCAACAGCAGAGGACATAATGCCGCCGGCATAACCTGCGCCTTCTCCGCAAGGATAAAGACCTGCCGAACCCAAAGCCTGAAAGTCCTCCCCCCGAACTATTCGCATCGGCGCAGAGGTTCTCGTTTCGGGAGCAGTAAGAACTCCGTTCGGATCATAATGAAATTTCTTACCGAATTCGGAAATTCCTTTTTTCAGCATAGAAAGTGTTTTATATGGGAAAATTTTACTGAAATCGTCAAATTTCGCATCGGGAAGAATAGTCGGTTTTATATTTCCGAGCTTTGATGGAACAGAACCATCAAGAAAATTCTTGACCAATGTTATGGGAGCGGAACCGTTAAACCTTGAATATGCGGCTTTTTCGATCGCCATTCGCATTTCAAGCGCTTCCTTCGGATTTGCGGCTGAAACAGTGGCAAGGAAAGCTGCGTTTGCGTTGACGCCATCCCGTCCGCTGTAACTCATTCCGTTTGTTACAAGACAGCCCTCATCGGAAGACGAATTAACAACATAGCCGCCGGGGCACATGCAAAAAGTATAGACCGTACCCTCCGGAAGATGTGTAAAGAATTGAAAATCGGCAGGCGGCAACCGTGGATCAGACGCATTTTTACCGTAAACCGCCTTATTGATATCGGATTGTAAGAATTCAGCCCTGAAGCCCACGGAAAATGCCTTGTTTTCAACAACAAGGGGCTTCGAAAGAAGAAGCTCATAAGTATCTTTTGCGCCATTACCGGTTGCAAGCACCACAGCATCAAAAGCTCTCGGTTCACCGTTCAGGAAAACCTCTTTCAGTTTTCCGTTTTCAACCGTTATGTCAGTAAGCTTGGTTTCGTAAAGTACTTCACCGCCGAGAGCTTTGATCTTTTCTCTCATTCCGACGACCACATTTCGCAGTATATCTGTCCCTATATGCGGTTTTGCCTGCCAAAGAATACGTTCATCCGCACCGAACTCATGAAAGGTTTTGAGGACAAAACGACAACGTTCATCGTTTATTCGGGTAGTAAGCTTGCCGTCTGAAAAAGTACCGGCTCCGCCTTCTCCGAACTGAACGTTTGAAACAGGATCGAGAACACCTGTTTTCCAAAAAGATTCGACATCTTTTACACGCTGTTCAACTGCTCTGCCGCGTTCGACCACAGTGGGACAAAAGCCGAATTTTGCAAGAAGATATGCCGCAAACATTCCCGCAGGACCGAAACCTACAACAAGAACTTTCTTTTTATTCTCTGTTTCGGCAGAAAAATCATAAGAATATTCTTTATACTGCTCAGAAAGAGCAACCGTAAATACCTCTGAAAGTTCTTTTCGTCTGGCATCAAGAGAACGGCGAAGCACAAAAGCTTTTTCGGAAAGAGGCAATCCTTCTTTTTTCAATGCTTGTTTTACGGCTTCCTCATTAGTTAAACCGTAAGGCATCCGAACATCACGGATAAGCCCATTTTTTATCATACTCATATATACCTAAAAAAATATTAACCTATGTTAAGACACACAAGGCAGATGATTAATTTCCGAGATCGACGTTAACATAATACGGGTTTAAAAATCCGCCCGAAACGCCAACCGGAAGCTCGATAATAAGCGGATACTGACCGTCTTCGTTCGGAATCGCCGAAAGATCAACATAAAGCTTAAACGAATCGGACGTAAGTTCGCCGAGAGTGTGTTCCTGTGCGCGAAGAGTTATTTTCTTACGGATATCGGAAATTTTCGGAGTCATCCCTTCGGGAACATTAAGGAATGTACATGCTTCAAGATTAAGAGAATCAAGACTGTAATTTCTTGTTGAAACATTGCCGAGATCGACAGTGACGGAAACAGTCTTACTGTCGCTGATTACCTCTATACCGTCTTTGTCGGATATGTTAAATTCGAAAGTCTTCTTTGAGTCGGTAATTTCAGCAAGATTTATATCACCGATATTGTAATTTTCTATCAAAGAAAGAGTACTTTCATCACCCTGCAGATAAAGATACGGTGACGGAGAATACGAAACGGTTGCATAAGAAGATTCGTTGCCTCCGTAAGGATTAAGCAGAGAAGTAGTGACCTTTACGGATTTTTTATACTGCAAAGCAACAGAAACTGTCGCCTGAGAATCTGAAAGAGAAAGATAAGTTCTGTCAACATAAGAACCGTCAGTTGTAAAAAGAGAAATATCCGCAATTTCAACAATATTTTTTGCAGATCCGGAAACATCGACAAGAACTTCGGCACGACCTATTGTATCTATAATGCTTTTAGGTCCTTCTACGGTTATTATTTCAGGAGATACGGTCTGTTCAACAGCCGAATAACCCGACTTATAATTACCTATTTTCTGGAAATCGACATTAAGGGTCGTAGTGCTCTTCTTAACAAATTCGAGAGTAACAGTTTCAGAACCGATAATCTCGTACGTAAGAGAATCATCTCCGAGAGAAATACTTATCGGGATATCATAAATACCCTCTGCGCCGACAGCGTTAAAATTCAGGGACGCACTTATTTTATCTTTTGAAAAATTCAAAAGGCTCGTTCTTGCACCTGAAATACGGATATCGACAAAGAAATTACGGTTTGTAACAAGGGGCATGAGATTGTTATTGTACGGAACTGTTCCCTCGTATGCAAAAGAGATGGGAATATTTGTGTAATCCTCGGATCTTCTCGGATCGACAACGTTTACGATATAAAGCCAGACACCTATCGCAATAAGGACGGAAACAACTTTAATAAAAATAGAGTTTTTAAAGAGATTGCCGAAAAAAACACTGATTTTTTTCATTTATCGTTCCTTCCTTTCAAAAGTTCGGACAGAACATTTATTTTACGTGTATTTTCTTCTTGAACAAGAAGTTTTGTAAGGACCTGAGGAAGAACATCCGGCGTATAGCGACGGTTGAGCTTACCTTCAACGGCAAGAGAGATTATACCTGTTTCCTCCGATACAATAAGAGCTACGGCATCCGAGACCTCTGAAATACCGAGAGCTGCTCTGTGTCGTGTACCCAATTCGCTGTCAAGAACAGACTCGGAAAGAGGCAGTACACAGCCCGCCGCAATTATACGGTTATCTCTGATTATCATTGCGCCGTCATGAAGAGGAGCTTTGTTGAAAAAGATATTCATGATAAGCTCCGGAGTCGTATCACAGTCAAGAGATATGGATTTACCGGAAGAAATAATGTCACCGAGCTTAATATTACGTTCAATAACGATGAGTGCGCCTGTTTTTGTTGCAGAAAAATGAGATACCGCTTTACAAAGATCGGAGATCATTTCACCTGTTGCACCTTCACCCGAAGACTTTTCATCAAAAGAGATCGGTATGATCTTCTTGATGCCGTTACGTCCCATTTTTTCGAGAGCCGAACGTATTTCCGGCTGAAATACGATGATAATGGCAAGAACACCGAATTCAAGGAACGACTCAAGAATGAAGTTCGTCGCTGCAAGATTAAGGACGCTCGACACGGCAAAAAGAGCAACAACAAAAAGAATACCCTTAAAAAGGAATGCCGCACGTGTGTCACGTATGAACTTGATAAGAATGTAAATAAGTATTGAAACCAGCGCTATATCTATAACATCAAAAAAACTTAAACTCGAAACAGTCGAAACAATAAAAGATCCGACATCGGAAAAAAATCTTCCCATATGCCCCTCCCGAAAAAAATACATATATATTAATTATATCAGTTTTTAACGTGAAAATCAAGTATAAATTTTTAATTTTTAAGTCTTTTTATTGAATTAATACAGAGAATTATGTCTTTTTCCGTATTGAAAAAACCGGGAGATATCCTGACAGCTCCGAACGACACTGTTCCTGCCTTATTGTGAAAAAGAGAGGAGCAATGAAATCCGCCTCTGACGCAGATCCCGAAACTGTCAAGATAACGTGTGACGGTTTCGGAATCAACACCTTCGACAGAAAAAGACACAATACCCGCATTGTTGTTTTTTGGGGAAAGGATCGAAATAAACGGTATTTTTTCAAGTTCAGAATACGTAAGATCAAACAAAGATCCGATCCGTGTATTTATAGATATTGCTTTGTTTTTACAAAAACGTACACCCTCCGCAAGCCCTGCAATACCGACGGTGTTCAAAGTTCCGCATTCAAGGTATTCGGGAAGAATTTTCGGTTGAATGTCGAGAAGAGAATCTGTTCCGGTTCCGCCGAAGACGAACGGCTCAATATTCTGTTTTAATTCCGGAGATATAACTATAACACCCGTCCCCTGAGGTCCGTAAAGCCCTTTATGCCCCGGGGCACACAGAACGGATATGTTCATTTTCAAAAGATCTATGGGAATATGTCCTGCCGTCTGAGATGCATCTATCCCGAAAAGAATGTTATGTTCTTTACAAAGTGATCCGAGCTTATCTACGGGCAAAACAGCTCCGCTTACATTTGATGCATGACAAACAAATATCATTTTTGTTTCGGGGCGTATAAGCTTACGAAAAGACGAAACAGTCAGCTCGTCATCATCAAACGTTTCGGCAACAGAAAAAGATATACCGTCTTTTTTCATAGCAACAAGCGGACGTAAAACAGAATTATGTTCAACATCCGAGATAATAATATGATCTCCCGTTCTCAGCAAGCCTCGAAGGACGGTATTGATCGCAAGAGTGGCATTGAAAGTAAAAACAATATTTTCCTCATGTCCTGATATTCCGAAAAAATCGGCAACAACAGACCTTGCATCAAAAATTATTTGAGAAGCCTCAAGAGATAATCGGTGTCCCGAACGTCCGGGGTTTGCGGTATTATTCCGCATTACCGAATTCATTTTTTCATATACGGAACGAGGTTTAGGAAAAGAGGATGCGGCATTATCGAGATAAATCATGTTTTTACGGCAAGTCATATATTTCTCCCGTCAGAATAACGCCTTCGGCTTTAAGGATATCAACAGAACGCGCCACATCTTTTTCTTCAACTTTTACACATCGTCCGCAGCCGCTAACGGAACCTGCCTTACAATGCAGAACAAAAGCCGAAATACCGTTATATGTGAGGATCTTCTCTGCCTTTTTTGCGTACGTCTGAGATTTAACAACTATACATTTATATTTTTTCATCATTTTTATTCTATTTTCCTTTCAAAAACATCATCTGTGATAATATATTTTATTCATACAGTCATCAAATTGACAAATTCTAAAACTTTTTTGTTTTGTAACGAAAAATTTCATAATTTTCTATTGCATTTTTGCGAACAATGTGATAATATAGTTATATATAAAGAACATACAAGAAATTGTAGGCGTAGTTAAAAAGGTTTGAAATCATAATGTTTTACGGAGGTGTTTCAATGAATGTAATTGCCAATCTTTTTAATATGACATTTTTTTGGCTTATACTGCTTTTTGTTTTTGTCATAATTGAGGCATTAACGGTTCATATTGTATCCATATGGTTTGCACTCGGTTCATTATGTTCTATAATTGCATCAACGCTGGGCGCACCGATATGGGCGCAAGCAATAATCTTTGCGGCAGTATCGGCAGCGGCGATAATATTGACAAGACCGCTTGTAAAAAAATTCATATTACCTAAAAATACGCCGACTAATTTTGAGCAGATCATCGGTCAGTCCGCAATCGTTTGTGAAGAGATAAACAACACGGAAGCGACAGGTGCGATCAAAATTAACGGCATTGAATGGACAGCACGAAGCGACGACGGGAAAACGATCCCCGAAGGAAGCAGTGTATCCGTTGTTAAGATCGAAGGCGTTAAAGCAATAGTTTCACAGACAGAGCTGTAAACAGCATCATATTAAATTAAAGAAAGGACCGTAATAACGGTAAAGGTAAAAATTATGCCATTCGCTAATCCGGCTATTACCGCAGCAGGTGCGATAATTATTCTTCTATTTATCATTGTTGTATGCAACATCAAGATCGTTTCTCAGGCTCAGGCGGCAGTTATCGAACGACTCGGAGCATACGTTAAAACATGGCAAACAGGTTTGCACATAAAGATCCCGTTTATTGAAAGAGTAGCAAAAACAGTTTCCCTTAAAGAGCAGGTAGTTGACTTTGCACCGCAGCCTGTTATAACAAAAGACAACGTAACGATGCAAATAGACACAGTCGTTTATTTTCAGATAACAGACCCCAAGCTCTACGCATACGGCGTTGACAACCCGATGTCCGCTATCGAAAACCTGACAGCAACGACCTTGCGTAATATAATAGGTGATCTTGAACTTGACGCCACTCTTACATCAAGAGATCTGATAAACACAAAAATGAGATCTATCCTTGACATCGCAACAGATCCTTGGGGAATTAAAGTAAACAGAGTTGAATTAAAAAACATAATTCCGCCCAAAGAGATCAGAGATGCGATGGAAAAACAGATGAAGGCAGAACGTGAAAGACGTGAATCCATTCTCAGAGCCGAAGGCGACAAAAAGAGTGCTATTCTCGTTGCGGAAGGTCAGAAAGAAAGCGTTATTCTCACCGCAGAAGCCGAAAAACAAGCTGCTATCCTTGCCGCAGAAGCTGAAAAAGAAGTTAAGATAAGAGAAGCAGAAGGTGAAGCAGAGGCAATTCTTAAAGTACAGCAAGCTATCGCAGAAGGTATCAAGCTTATCAATGAAGCAAATCCTTCCGAATCCGTTATTGCAATAAAATCTCTCGAAGCGTTCAAAGCGGCGGCAGACGGTAAAGCAACAAAAATAATCATTCCCTCGCAGATCCAGTCTCTTGCCGGTCTTGCAACATCGTTAAAGGAACTTACACAAACCGATACCGAAACGAAGTAAAAAAGTTTAAATCAATAAGAAAGGACGCTTTCGACAGATCGAAAGCCATGGAATAAGAAAATGGCTCAGAAAAAGTATACAACGGAATATAAATTATCTATCGTTGACAGGGTGGAAAAAGGCGAATCCAGAAACTCGATTTCGAAAAAAACAGGTCTGTCAGCCCTGACAATAAAAAGTTGGGCAGAGAAAAAGGATCAACTTATCGAATCCCTTTTCGAAGAAGCGAAAAACAGAAAGAAAACCAAACGTAAAAAACGCTACGGAGAAAAAATCAAAAATATCGTTGTAGGCAGGATCGAAAAAGGCGAAAGCATATATAAGGTAAGCAAGGAGCTCAGTATCCCCTACCTTACCATCAAAAATTGGGTGCTTGTTTCCCAGAACGAACGTGAGCCTAAGATCGATATTAAAATCCCCGACAGCAATGAAGTAATTATTTCCGAAGAGGAAAAGATCGAGCTTATATCCATTATGGAAGAAAATGCCCGAAACGAATCCCCCGAAGATTCAATGTTCCGACATATAGAAAAGCAGAACGAAGAGATATCAACGTTAAAGAAACAGATATCAGAACTCGAAGAAGAAATAATGATGCTCAAAAAGGCAGCTATTGCTCTTGCAAAAGAGATACCGGAAAAAACAGAATAACAAGCATAAAAAGACTCACGGAAGCGTTCTGTGAGTCTTTTTTGTTTAAGTCGTTTTAAGGAATAATTTAACGTATTTATCGGATTTTATTGATTTTTATATTGCTGTCATGCATTTTACTCCGTTTTTCTCGTATTTTCTTTAAATTATATAAGTTACGAAATTGTGAAAATACAATTTTTTGTCATTCGGGAGCATTGTTTTCGGGAAGTAAATTGTGAATTTTTCATTTTGCGTTTGAGTAAAAACGAGAAAACAGGAGAAAAACGGAGAAAATAAGAGTTTGCGAAATCACAGCAATAAAATTTTCAAATCGGGTATTGACAAAATCGAAAGGTTGTGATATAATTCTCGGGTATTGAATCTCAAACGGAGGAAATTATTATGTCTACATTCATGGCAAACGCTGCGAACATTGAACGTAAATGGTACGTTGTAGACGCAGCAAACAAGCCCTGCGGCCGCGTAGCTGCAGAAGTCGCTACCCTCTTAAGAGGCAAACATAAAGCGACCTACACCCCCCACGTTGACTGCGGCGATTTCGTAATCGTTATCAACGCTGAAAAAACAATCTTCACCGGTAAGAAACTCGAACAGAAATTCTACCGTCATCACACCGGTTGGGTTGGTGGTCTTAAAGAAGTTAACTACAAGACCATGATGGAAAAGAATCCCGAATTCGTTTTCGAACTTGCTGTTAAAGGCATGATCCCCAACAATGTAATCGGCCGTTCCGCAATGCGCCGTCTTCGCGTATACAAAGGTGCTGAACACAAACATGCAGCTCAGCAGCCCGAAGTATTCAACATTGACTAAGGAGGATCGAACTGATGTACGAATCTAAAAGACCGTATTTTTACGGCACAGGCAGAAAGAAACATTCCGTTGCTCGTGTTCGCGTTTATCAGGGAACCGGCAAAATAACCATTAACGGCAGAGATATCGACGATTATTTCGGTCTCGAAACTCTCAAACTCATCGTTCGTCAGCCCCTCGAAACCACCGGTCTCATGGGCAAATACGATATCGAAACCACCGTTGTAGGCGGCGGCGTTTCCGGTCAGGCAGGCGCTATCCGTCACGGTCTCGCAAGAGCTCTCGTTGTTTCTGACGAAACTCTCAAGCCCGCTCTTAAAA
>SVMP01000203.1 GCA_015067385.1 Oscillospiraceae bacterium
GGTCATATGTTTTAACATAATCAATGTTTCTCATAAAATAAACCTCTTTTTTATTTTAACTATATATTCAATATTATATCAGCTATTTCTTATTTTGTAAAGCCTTTTACCCGTTTTATTTTGTTAAATTTCTTCTAAATACAAAAAGTCCCATATAAAAAAATATTCCGCCGCATAAATCAAATAAATTATATTTAAATAAGTACTTGCTTTTATTCGGAAAATGTGATATACTACCTTTGTATTTTTATACAGTTAAGTTGTATTTTGTTATTTCAGGAGAGATTTTGGTGAAAACAGCTATCGTTTATTATTCAAAAACAGGTGCCGCGGCGGAATGCGCAAGAGAACTTTATAAGCTTATTCCCGATTCCAAGCTTTTTAATCTTGCCATAGACAGCTGCGATGTCTCTTCCTTTGACAATGTTATTCTCGGCGGCGGTATAAGAGCGGGTATGATACCCAAACAGCTCAAAAAATTTGTTGTCGAAAATGAGCTTGATATCCAAAAGAAAAACGTCGGTATCTTTATTTGTTGTTCAGACTATCGTCAGAATGACTCATATATTGCGAAAAATTTTCCTGCGCTCATCGTCAAAAAGGCAGTCGCCACCGATGGTTTCGGCGCGAAAATGAACCCTGATGAAATGAAGGGTTTTGATAAACTTGTCGCTAAGATCGCTATGAAAAAAATAATCAAGGCGGGCGGTTCGGCACCGACGATCGATAAATCAAAGATCGCCGCTTTTGCAAAGAAATTTGTTTGATCTAAGTTATGCCTTTTTGTCGGGAATGTTTCTGTTATCTTTGTAATAACACAGAACCCATGAACCCGTATTTGCCGCAAATATATCCATAAAATTCGGTCATTTGATTTATTTTAGAAAATATTGAGCAGGTGAAGTAAATGTTTTTTAAGTGTAACATAGATCGTGCACCTACCTTTGTACTGCCTCAATTCGGTAAAGGTAATGTTCAGGTAACGAACCGTTACGTTGAAACCGACGGCAGACCGTGTATACCTGTAATGGGTGAAATGCACATCAGCCGTGTTCCCGTTGAGCGCTGGAAAGAAACTCTTTTGAAAATGAAAGAAGGCGGTATTGAAGTTGTCTCATCGTATATTTTCTGGATCCATCACGAAGAAGAAAAAGGTGTATTCGATTTTACGGGCAACAAAGATATCCGTTCATTTATAAATCTTTGTCATGAAGTCGGCCTTAAGTTTTGTCTGCGTCCCGGTCCGTATGTTAACGCCGAATGCAGAAACGGAGGTCATCCCGATTGGGTAATGGAAGAGTGTAAAGACTCTCTCCGTTCCGTAAAAGAACCGTATTGGAGCTATGCTTTAAGATATATCCACGAACTTGCCGAGCAGATAAGAGACCTCGATTTCTGGGGTATCCAGATAGAAAACGAAATGGTCTATAATGCTCAATATGTTGAAAGTCTTCAAAAAGCAATCATTGCGGAGGGCTTTAGCGCTCCTCTTTACACTGCGACCGCATGGGGTAATGCGCCCCTTCCCGAAACTGTTCTTCCAATGTACGGCGGCTATCCCGATGCTCCCTGGGAGGGACATGTAAGACCTCTTGCCCCGAATCCAAACCTCTTTTTCGCACGTCAGCGTGAGGACGGCCTTATCGGAAAAGATCTTATCGGTGAGTACGGAATTTCCGAAGATAAATATAAAGACCGTTTCCCGTTTATGACTTGTGAATCGGGTGGAGGTAATCAGATAACTTACCGTCGCCGTCCGCTTTTTGTTTCCGAGGATATAGAGGATCTTGCTGTTGTCAAGCTCGGTAACGGCGCAAATCTTATCGGTTATTATATGTTTGCCGGCGGACTTCAGCCGATAGGTAAATTTTCTACATTACAGTGTGGCGGTTGTCCCGTTATCTCTTACGACTTTGAAGCTCCGATCGGCGATATGGGACAGCTTCGCAGAAGCTGGTTCAGGCTTCGTCGTCTTCATACTTTCCTTCACGATTTCGGTGAAATACTCGCACCTATGGATACCGTTCTTCCGGACACCCTTCCAGAAAACCTCAGCGATGAAAAAACTCTTCGTTGTGCATTCCGTTCAGACGGCAACAGAGGTTTCCTTTTCGTTAGCAATCGTGTTCGACTCAAAAAGCTCCCCGCACATCCCGCTCATAAATTCGATTTTGATTTTGAAGACCGTAAACTCTCGTTTGAGCTTGATATTCCCGAGGACGTAACTTTCTTTATGCCCGTAGGTATTTCTCTTGCGGGACTTGATTTCAAATACGTCACTGCTCAGCCTGTATCTCTCGGTGAAAAGTATATTTCGTTCACTTGTATTCGCGGAATGAAGCCTATCGCCGTACTTTCAGACGGCAGGGCCTTCGACCTCGAAGAAGGTTGTGTCGATATTGACGGCACGACTGTCGAACTGTTGGGCGCTGTTGATTATGCTCCTACAGAGGGCATTCGCTTGAACGTGGAAAAGGTTGAAAATACTCTTTCCCATGAACTTCTCTTCGGTCATTATGAAAATCTTCCCGATATTTCAAACGAATATGCAGTATCATGGGACGATGAAGTTAAATATCTTGTTATTTCCGCAAAGGGAAACATTGCAGGCTTTTATATTGACGGAAAGCTTATATCGGATCAGTTTCTCAATGGAGATAAGTGGGTCGTTGACGTTCGCTTTATGAAAGAAAAGAACGCAATAATTAAAATTTTGCCCTTCCGTGAAGAGGATAGGGGAACTGTTTATATTGAGGTTCCGTTTGAAGTTGGGGAATTCGTCCCCGAGGTGTATGCCGTAAAAGAGAATACGGTTATCATTTAACAGAAAAACAATTTTGGCTAAATAAATTATTTTTAATTAAGGAGTGTGTTTTTTATGGAAAAAGTACGTATCGGTCTTATCGGTTGCGGCGGAAGATCAAACAGCCACAGAGATTCCTTTCTTAAAATGGACGATGTTCAGGTCGTAGCTGTTGCAGATCCTATTGAG
>SVMP01000029.1 GCA_015067385.1 Oscillospiraceae bacterium
AGGCGCAGTTTTCTGGATGTGGGTCGCAGCTTTCTTCGGAATGATGACAAACTACGCAGAAAACGTTCTCGGTATTTATTTCAGACGTAAAAACAGCGAAGGCGAATGGTCCGGCGGCGCTATGTACTATCTTCAGGACGGTGTCGGCAGCTATTCCTATAAGGATCAGCACGGCGAAGCTACCCTCAAGATCCCCGGCAGGATCCTCGCAGTTCTTTTCTGTATCTTTACAATGCTCGCATCCTTCGGTATCGGCAGTATGGGTCAGGTAAATAAGATCGTTGCAAACGTTGCATCCGCATTTGACGTTGAAGCTCTTTCAAGCATCAATGTTTTCGGCGGCGTATCTCTTTATAATATCATCATCGGCGTTGTTATCATGATCCTTACCGCAGTCATCACTCTCGGCGGCGTTAAGAGAATCGCAACCGTTGCCGAAAAGATCGTTCCCTTCATGGTCGTTCTTTTCGTTGCAGGCAGCCTTGTTATTATCGGTATCAACTATGATGCTATCCTTCCCGCATTCAAAGCTATCTTCGTTAACGCATTCGCTCCCGAAGCTTTCGTCGGCGGCGGTATCGGCGGCGTTATCGTTGCTATGACAAACGGTTTCAAACGCGGCGTATTCTCCAACGAAGCAGGTCTCGGTTCTTCTGTTATGGTTCACTCCAACTCCAGCGTTAAAGAACCTGTAAAACAGGGTATGTGGGGTATCTTCGAAGTATTCGCAGATACTATGGTAGTCTGCACCATGACCGCTCTCGTTGTTCTTACATCCGGCGGCCTTAACGGCGGTGTTTTCAACGCTCAGACAGGTGAGATCGCCGAAGGCTTTACCGATGCTACCCTCGTAGGCGGCGCTTTCAACGAAGTATTCGGTTGGGGCGATATCGGCAGTAAGTTCGTTGCTATCGCTATGTTCCTCTTTGCGTTTACCACCGTTCTCGGTTGGTCTCACTACGGTTCCAAAGCTTGGGAATATCTCTTCGGCGCTAAAACAACTGTTGTTTTCAGAATCATTCACGTTATCACCATCATCTTCGGTGCAGTTCTCACCTCTTCTCTCGCTTGGGATATTTCCGATACATTCAACGGTCTTATGATGATCCCCAACCTTATCGGTGTTCTCTTTATGATACCGCTCGTTGTAAGAATCACCAAAAACTATGTTGACCGTAAAGTTAAGAATCAGGATATTAAACCTCTTATCTCTTATGATCCTCAGATCCAGGCAGAAGCCGAAAAAGATCTTGACGAATAATAATTTATAACCTTAAAATCATGGGTCACACGGCCCATGATTTTTTTGTACTTGATTTTTTGTGAGAAATTTGGTATAATTGAAAAAAGAGGGTGTTTTTATGTTTATTGAAGAAAATGTTAAAACAAAAATAGTCGATTCCTATGATGTCGCTGTCTGCGGCGGCGGTTTTGCAGGCATTTCCGCTGCTCTTGCGGCTGCAAGAGAGGGCAGGCGAGTCGTTTTGCTTGAACGTCAGTTTATCCTCGGCGGACTTGCAACCGCAGGCCTTGTAACCGTTTATCTTCCTCTTTGCGACGGAATGGGCAGGCAGGTTTCTTTCGGTATTGCCGAAGAACTGTTCCGTTTGTCTGTTAAACACGGTTCGGAGAGGCTTTATCCCGAAAACTGGCTTGACGGGATCGGATCAAGAACCGAAAAGGACAAGAGATTCGAGGTCCAGTTTAACCCTCATCTTTTTGCTATTCTTACCGAAGAACTGCTTTTAAACGAGGGTGTCGATATCCTTTACGGCACGTATGCCGTCGGTGTAAAAACAGAAGATCATAAAATAACTCATATCATAACCGAAAATAAATCCGGCAGACAGGCGTTTGCCGTAAGATCGGTCGTTGATGCAACGGGAGACTGTGATATTGCGCATTTCGCATCAGCCCCGACCGATACGTTCAAGCAGGGAAATATCCTTGCCGCATGGTATTATACTCTGGGCAGTTCCGGCTATAATATGCATATAATCGGCTGTTGCGATATTCCCGATGCCGAACGAAAAGACGGCAAAGGCGCTCCGATGCTCATAAACAGACGCTTCAGCGGCCTCGACGGCAAAGAACTTTCCGAGCAGACCTGTCTTTCTCATAAGTCTACATATAATGATTTTCTGAAAAAACGTCAGTCTGACCCCGACTGCGTTCCTACATGTATCGCAACGATTCCTCAGGTTCGAATGACAAGAAAGATCGTGGGTGAATACGTTCTTTCCGAAAACGAAGAGCATAAATATTTTGAAGATTCTGTCGGAATGATCTCAAACTGGAAAAAAAGAGGTCCGATATATGAGGTTCCGTTCAGAACGCTCTATTCCGCAGAAATGAAAAATCTGATCTGCGCAGGAAGATGCACTTCCGTTACGGAAACTTTGTGGGACGTTATGCGCGTTATTCCGTGCTGTGCTGTAACAGGGCAGGCGGCAGGAACGGCGGCTGCAATGACGGACGATTTTTCGACGTTGAACGTCTCCGAGCTGCAGGAAAAGCTGCGTAAAAACGGCGTTGTTATCCATGAAAATGAGCTGGCGGACTGACGGTATGGATCGAAAGAAACTGTTTCGAACGCTACTCTTTCCTCCGTTTTGGATAACGCTTATCCTTTCCGTTTTCAGTGCTGTCGGGCTGATATATGTTTTTATTGGCGGATACGAGCAGAGTGTTCCTGCGTACGTTCTCTATGCGGTTTCTGCGTATGCTCTGACTGTTCTTGTTTTATTCTTTGTCAGAACATTTCCCGGAAAATACAGAAATATAAAAGCCTTTGTATATAATAATCCGTACGGAAAACGCTATTTTACGGACCCCGTGTTTAAAGCCACCGTATCTCTTTATTGCTCCCTTTCAATAAATATTGTTTATTCTGCAATGAATTTTCTTCTCGGAGCGCTTCAAGGCTCGTTTTGGTTCGTTATTCTTGCATTTTACTATGCGGTTCTTTCGGTTATGCGATTTCTGCTTGTACGGTATGTTAAACGCAATACGGTCGGACTGAATATGCTTTCGGAGCTGTCCAGAGCACGCATTTGCGCATATATTCTGCTGCTTGTCAATTTTTCGCTTACGGGCGGTGTCCTGATGATGATGTATACGGAACGCGGACACGATTATCCCGGAATCATGATCTACGTTGCGGCGGTTTATGCATTTTATATCACCGCATCGGCAATTAAAAATATTATTAAATACAGAAAATACAACAGCCCCGTTCTCTCTGTCGCAAAAATCATCAGCCTTGCTTCTGCGCTTGTGTCTGTGCTTTCGTTGGAAGATGCTTTGCTCCTTCGCTTCGGAACGGAAAATTCAGAGCAGTTCAGCCGTCTTATGATAGCTCTTACAGGTGCGGGGATAAGCATTACGGTCGTTTCGTTGTCCGTTATTTTTATTGTTAAAGCAACCAAAGAAATCAACAGAATGAAAAGGAGTTAAATTATGAACGAATCTAAATTTACGGGCGGCCTTCTCGGCTTCATCGGTATCAACATTTTGTCTGCGATCATTACAGGTATCACCCTCGGCATCGCAGCACCCTGGGCGATCTGTCTGAAGCAGGAGTGGATCGCCAAACATACGATAATCGACGGTCATAAGCTTTATTTTGACGGAACCGGCGGTCAGCTTTTCGGAAACTATATCAAATGGTTTTTATTGACCATCATCACCCTCGGCATCTACGGCTTCTGGCTCGATATAAAAATGAAACAGTGGATCGTTAAACATACGCATATGATTTAACAATATACCCCGATAGAAATAATTTCTGTCGGGGTGTTTGTATTTTATTCTTTTAAAAGTTCATCGTATCCCACTTCAAGAATCTTCGCAAAAACTTTAAGTTCGATATCAGTAACAAAACGCTGACCGCTTTCGATTCGCTGTATTGCGTTTTTGTCAAGATCCAGTCCTTCCACCTGTGCCCTTTCCGCAAGCATCCTCTGGGACATCTTCGGGTTTTGACTTTTTCTTAATTCGCATATTTTCTTTCCGCAAATATTGTTTTTGCCGTCATTTGTCTTGTTCTTAAACATTTTTTATCCCTCTTTTGACATTCACTGCTTGACAAAACAATTATAATATGTTAAACTCACTTGAATGACATTTAGTAAATGTCAAAATATTAATTTATAAAAATTTAACAATATGTAGGTGGTCGTTGTGAATTACGATAAAGAGTTAGCTGCTTTTTGTGAAAACATAAAAAGAATAAGATTAGAAAAAGGACTTACTCAAAAGGAAATGTCAGAAATTTTAAGGTTGAGTGCTTGTACTTATTCAAAAATTGAAAAAGGTAAAATTTCAAATAGGGTAGGGGTCGATGTCTTGATATACATAAATCGTGCGTTTGGGATTATGCCGAGTGAGATGTTTGATAAGAGTATTTTTTAGTTTAATTGGAGTTTTCCTCTCTTTTTTCCTTTATAGTTTATTGTTATGTTGCATTTTCCTCTTGCATTTTCTCCGATTTTCTGTTATAATGTAAAAAGGTAAGTTTCATTTATAACTTGTTAACTATATAATAAAATCTTAAATTGGAGTTGATTATTTTGGAAACAAAAGATTTCGCAAAAAATATGCGAAAACTGATAGTTGAAGCTATCTTTAATTCCGGAAGCGGTCACCCGGGCGGATCTCTTTCCTGTACCGACATCGTTTCGGTCCTTTTCAACGAAGAGATGAACAAATCCCCCGAATGCCCCAACGATCCCGACAGAGACCGTTTTGTAATGTCCAAAGGTCACGCATCCGCAACTCTTTATGCGGCTCTCGCGCTTAAAGGTTTCTTCCCCACCGAAGAAATGAAGACCTTCAGAAAGATCGGCGGCCGTCTCGAAGGTCACCCCGATATGAAATACATCCCCGGCGTTGATATGTCTACCGGTTCTCTCGGTCAGGGTATCTCCACCGCTTGCGGTATGGCTGTCAGCGGTAAGAGACTCAATAAAGATTACCGTGTATACGCTGTAATGGGCGACGGCGAACTCGAAGAAGGTCAGTGCTGGGAAGCATTTATGTTCGCTTCTCATTACAAACTCGATAACCTTTGCGTATTCATCGACTTTAACGGTCTTCAGATCGACGGCGAGATCACCAAGGTTATGTCTCCTCTCCCCATTCCCGAAAAAATGAAAGCATTCGGTTTCAACGTTATCGAGATCGACGGTCATAACCTCGACGAGATCCGTGCAGCTCTCAAAAACGCTAAAGAAACCAAAGGTATGCCCACTGCAGTTGTTTGCCACACCGTTAAAGGTAAAGGCGTTTCCTTCATGGAAAATGCTGCAAGCTGGCACGGCACAGCTCCCAACAAAGAGCAATACGAACAGGCAATAAAGGAGATCGAAGCTAATGGCTGATAATATGAAAGCTCAAAGAGATGCCTACGGTGAAGTACTCGTAGAGCTCGGAAAAAAATATCCGAATATGTTTGTTCTTGACGCCGACCTCACCAAGTCGACCAAGACTGTTACTTTCCAGAAAGAATTCCCCGAACGTCATATCAACTGCGGTATCGCAGAAGGCAACATGATGGCTGTCGCTGCAGGTATCTCCACTTGCGGCAACATCGTTTTCGCTTCTTCCTTCGCTATGTTTGCGGCTGGCCGTGCATACGAACAGATCCGTAACTCCATCTGCTACCCCCGCAATAACGTAAAAGTTGTTGCTACTCACGCAGGTCTTACCGTCGGTGAAGACGGCGCTACCCACCAGTGCCTCGAAGACCTCGGTCTTATGCGTTCCATTCCCGGTATGGTAGTTCTTGCTCCCTCCGATTCCGGTTCCACCAAGGCTGCTTGCCGTTTCGCTGCTGAATACGACGGCCCCGTTTACATCCGTCTCGGCAGACTTCCCCTTCCCTGCGTAAACGATGAGGAAAATTATAAGTTTGAACTCGGTCAGGCTGACGTTATCGCTGACGGCGACTTCGCTACCGTTATGTTCTGCGGTCCTTTCTATTCTCTCGCTATGGAAGTTCGTGAGATCTTCGCAAAGAACGGTCTTAACATCCGTGTTGTTGACGTTCCCTGCATCAAACCCATGAACGAGGAAGTTGTTAAAAACGCTATCTACGATACAAAAGCTATCGTTACCATCGAAGACCATAACATTTACGGCGGTCTCGGTTCTGCTGTTGCCGAAACTATCGCAGAACTCAATATCTCCAACCGCCGTCCCACCGAACTCATTCGCATCGGTGCTCAGGATAAATTCGGTAAATCCGGCTCTCCCAAGGAACTTCTTGAAGCTTACGGCTTCAATGCAAAAGAAATCGCAAAGAAGATCATTGCAACCGTTTGCCCCGAATTTGAAGGCGAATTTAAGTTTTAATTAAAACTGTAATTTCCGGCGGCAGGAATGTCTCTTTCTCTGCCGTCGGAACTTTTCCGTGAAAAATACGTCTAATATTATCGAAAAACACTCAAACATCCACCAACAACCAAAAGTTACCTTTTATGGAGGTTAAATCATGCAAAAAAAATACGGTAGAATTTTTACCGCACTTTTCTTGGCAGTTATGTGCCTTTTAACATTTGCCGCATGCGGCGGAGATGATCAGCCCGAAACCGTTGAAGTTCAGAAGATCATGCTCAATATTTCCGAATACCATTTTACCGACCCCGACGAATCTATCCGTCTCTCCGCAGTCGTTCTTCCCGAAAATGCAACCAATAAAAACATTATCTGGTCAAACAGCGACCATAATGTCGTTAATATAAATGATGAGCACACAGTCGTTCCTCTCGTTAACGGCGACTCAACCATCACAGTTTCCTCTGAGGACGGTAAGGTCTTTGCCGTTTGTAAAATAACAGTCGATCTTCCCGAAGTAGAGCCTCCTGTAGTACATACTCCCGTTACAGGTATCATGCTCTCCGCTTCCGAGCTCGAACTTACCGAGATCGGCGCAACCTCAACTCTTATCGCAGACGTTACTCCTTTTGCGGCTTCCAACAAAACAGTTTCCTGGACAAGCTCTGACGAAAGCGTTGCAACCGTTGATGAAAACGGTACCGTTACCGCTGTAAAGAAAGGCGCTGCCGTTATCACCGTAACAACTCAGGAAGGCGCATTTACCGCTAACTGCACCGTAAATGTCAATATCAAGTCCAACGAAAGCTCCGGCAACAGCGGTTCTTCGGGTAACAACAGTTCTTCGGGTAATAACAGCGGTTCAAGCTCCTCCGGTAACTCCTCTTCCGGTAACAGCGGTTCTTCTTCTACCGCTTCCAAGCTTCCGTCTGTTCCCAAAGCAAAGACCGATGCTGATCACTATCTCATTTCCGACAACCTTAAAGAATTCAATAAGATCAACTCTGATGTTGTTGCTTGGCTTTACGTTCCCGGTACAAACATCAACTTCCCCGTTGCACAGACCGATAATAACGATTACTATCTTGACAAAGGTCTTGACAAGAAAAATAAATACACCGGCTCCTGCTACGTTGACTGGCGTAATGAACTTATAAAAGACTCTAACACCATTCTTTACGGTCACGCAAAGGGTGAAGATATCTTTAATGAGCTCGAAGATGTTACTCAGACAAAGAATTGGTTCTCTGATCCCGACAATATGTATGTTTGTCTTAACACACTCGATGAACTTACCGTATGGCAGGTATTTGCTTGCTATTATGTTGACTCCGAAGCAAACTATTATCTCGATACCAACTACTATTACGATCAGGAAACGATCACCAAGAAACTCGGTGAACTCAGCGCAACCGAATCTCTCAAACTTGCGACCGACCCCGAAGCTCTCCATGAGTTTATGACCGACTATGTAAACTTCCTCAGCTTTATGACAGGCTGGAGAACAAGACTTCCCTCTGACAGATATGTCAGTCAGAATAATTACCTCAAGAGCCGTGACTACGGTGTAAAGCTTGAACAGGGCGACAAGGTCCTCACTCTTTCCACTTGTGCAGACGCAACCGGTCCTATCCGTTACGTTCTCCAGGCAAAGCTTATCGGCACAAAACCCAGACCTTAGTTTTATAACGTAAAAAAGCAACTTACCGCCGAAAATCTGCAACTTACGTAAAAAGGGTTGATTTGAGGCGGTTTTTGTTGTATAATTATATTGCAAAAACAAAGAATCTTATTTTAACATCATATTGAAAGGCAAAGGTACTATGGATAACCAAGAAAAAAACACCAATGAAACCGTAAACGAAAGCAAAGAAACAAAAAAAGCTTCCGCAAAGAAAAAATCATCAGGCAACGGTCCCGTAAGAATAGTCATTCTCGTTGTTTGTCTTGCAGTTTTCGCATTCTCCGGCTTTAAGATCGTTTCCGAGATAATTGACGGCGCAAACACAGGCGAAATGTACGATGAGCTTCAGAACACCGTAAGAGATGACGAAACTTCCGAAGACGACGGAAAAGACGATGTAAACGTTCCTCCCGCACCCATCGATCCCAACGTTTCCGGCTCGGGCCCCGCTTCCGGTAGCATAGATAACAATAACAAGACCGAAGAACCCGATAACACCGAAGATGTAACTCCCGAGGTTCCCGATAACACCGAAGACGTAACTCCCGAGGTTCCCAATAATTCCGAAACCGAAGAACCCGAAAATACCGAAACACCCGATGTTTCCGGTGAGAATACAGAAACTCCCGACAGCAGTACAACACAGACTCCGTCTACCGACACAGTTCAGAAAGACGAGACCTACGCTGACAGAACATACGAAGAAGAACTTGCCGAGCAGGAACAGATGAAAGAAGAGGAAGACACTCAGTACTATATGTCCCGTCCCTCTAAAGATAAGGAAAAGACTCAGACAGGCGTTACAATCCGTCCCGAAGAGATCAATATCGAAGATGTTTCTTATCTCAAGGTAAGCAATCTCAAGAGCCTTACAAAAGTAAACAGCGATACAAAAGGCTGGATCTATGTTCCCGGCTCCAAAACCGAAGCAAAGGGTACTCCCATCGATACAGCGATCGTTCAGACCACCGATAACGAATACTATCTTACACATACCTTTGACAAAAAGGAAAATATCAACGGTTGGGTCTATGCAGATTACCGTTGCAATATGGACAGCATAACCAGTAACTACAACACCGTTATTTACGGTCACGCACGCAGCTACAAGATGTTCGGCGGCCTTAAAGATCTCGATGAAGCAGTTGAATGGTATTCCAACGGCAACAATCATTTCATAAAGATCAATACCTTTAAGGACGAGACCGTTTGGCAGATATTCTCCTGGTATGAGACCGATATTTATTTCGATTACATCAAGACCGACTTTGCAAACTCTACCGACTTTATCCGTTTCGCTTACGAGGTTCAGGGTAAAAACCAGATGACAGGCGCATTCGAAACATTTGATTTCGATGAAAACGACAGAATCCTTACTCTCTCCACATGTAAAGGCTTTGACCGTGCCGTTCGTGTAGCGGTTCATGCAAAACTCGTAAAACGTAACCCCATCGGTTAATAAATCATAAAAGGTGAAACATCATGGCTGATATGCTTGTTAAACTCTTCACTCTTGACCCACTTCAGCCCGAGATCGACAAAATGGCGGCTATGGGAATAACTATCCGCCGTCCCATCGGTCCCGAAAATTACGCAGTCATTGAGTGGATCAAAAAATATTTCCCCAACTCCCTTTGGGCAGCAGAGGCTGAAAATGCTTTTTTCAACAATCCCAAAACGATCTATATCGCACTCAGAGAGGGCGAAAACGGCAGCGAAATGCTCGGTTTTGCTTGTTGGGATGCCACCGTTAACAATTTCTTCGGACCTACCGGTGTTAAAGAATGCGAACGCGGAAAAGGCATCGGCAGAGCGCTCTTGCTTGCTTGCCTTCACGGCATGAGAGAAGCAGGTTACGCTTACGGCATTATAGGCAGCCCGGGACCGATCGAATTTTACCGTAAAAACTGCGGAGGAGAAATGATCGAAGGCTCCGGCGAAAGCGTTTACAAAGGAATGTTTAACGGAAAGATCCTTTAAAAACAGAATAAAAAATCGAGGTATCTTACTTTTACGTAGGATACCTCTTTTTTGATTTGTATTTATTTTATGTATTGCTTCCAGGGAATGTTTTTTGCGGAAACTATTCTTATGCTTTCGCCGTCATCGTAAATCGCCGCCGCACCGTTCTCTTTTATTGCAAACAATATTTCAAAGTCTGCGCCGCCGTTTTTTGCAAGATGTACGCAGTCTGACAACTGTTCGCATCCGAGGATCGCATCGATCGCTCTTGAACAGAGAAGACGTCCGTCGCTTTCGAAAAGCAAACCTTTCTTTTTCATGCTTTCACAGATCTCGTCGATACTGTTTTCGTCGCAAAGAGTGTCGAATGTTTTTGCCGCAGTGAAAAATCCGTTGTTGTAAAGGCTTTTGCGTATTTTTTTACATACATCGGGACGTACTATATCTGCACGCTCAAACGGATCCTTGTAGCCGAGAATCTGGATAAGGCAGTAAAGAGAAAATTCGTTTCGATCGAACAGTATATCTGCCGCAGGAATGGCTTTTTCTTCACCGACAGCGAAAATTTCCGATATCCAACCGCAAAGATCCGCTGAATTTTCAAAAACTCTTATCTCAAATTCGTCTTTGCCGTTAACGGAATACCACTCGCCGCCACGGGTAAGGAACGTGTATTTGCCGGAGAATACCGTGTTGAATTCAAAGGATGTTTCGGGCTTTGCAATATCGGAGATATATCTTCCGATGTTTTCTTCCATCTTGAAGGTATCGTTTTCTTTTGAAACGATTCCCTCTATCAAAAGGTCGGAGAGTGTATCGCCCATAGTGTCCGAATGAGTTATTTTAAAAGGAGAAAATTCGTTCGGTAAAGTTTTTGTTGCTGTTAAAAGAACGCTTATCTCTTCGGATGTAAAGATAATATCAGGCTCATCGGAAGGCATTCTGCTTTGTCTCGGAGAACGTTCGAAATCGGTGACCGCCAGTGTTTTATAAAGCTTGTAAGCACCGCTTGATTTGTTTTCCTTTATATCTGCGCGAGGTATTATCTCTTCTTGCTCTCGTTTTACTTCCGTATGAGGTTCTTCGTTGACATTTTCTGTTGTTTTAACATCCGTCTTCGGCTCTTCAAATTCCTCTTCATCTTCGAATTCTTCTTTTTCGGGAAGCTTCTCGAGAATGTTTTCGAAAAATTTGTAGTGATCCGCAAACACACAAAGAACGATAAACGCAGCCGCAAAGACTACTGCAAGGATGGGTATTAAAATATTCTGAGGACGTAAGATCCTGAGATTCGATATTTCGCCTGTTCTGATCTGCTGCTCGGTAAGAAGTGTTGCTTCTCTGTCTTTTCTGCAGTCGCAGAGAATACAGGGCTTGTCACAGCCTGTACAGTTTCGGGGAATGACGGAGCCGTAGTTGCCGCTTGTGTCTATAACGGAAGGCGCTCCGCACCAACAGCTGCAGTCGCATACACTCTGATTTTTTCCGCATTTTGTACAGTCATATGCCGCATGACCGTTGCCGTCTTCGGTGTAAAACTCTCTGCCGCAGTAACAGTGTTCACCGATTAGCTTTATCTGTTCCGAAACAGACATTGAGGACAGATCGCTTTCTGCAAACGCAATGATCGGGGAAAATGTAAAAATAAAAGAGAAAATAAAAGCAAATAAAATCTTTTTTATCACAGCACGATACCTCCGCACAGAGAGATTATTGCAAAAACAAGAACGGAAGCCGCGCCCGAACCTGCGATGATGAGCGTTTCGTTTTTGTTTTTACCCGAACGGCGTGTGTATGTGTCTATTGTAACGGCAAGAAATCCCGCTACGCAAAACGGCATGAAAAGATCCCAGCCGAGAATTGCCCTTGAGATCACAAGCATTATCGGAAAAGGCATGAAGCAGAGCCAGTCTGCGGTAACGCCGACGTATTTGGGAAGGAGGAAAGAATAAAGAATGATTATTCCCGCCGTTGCCGCAATGTAGAAAAATGTCGTTAACAGAATCGTTCCTATGCCGCCGTTAAGGGAAAATATTCCGCATATAACGGTTATTATCAGCGATGAAACACCGATTATGAGATTTTTGTCAAGTTTCATGTCAGACCTCCGTTAAAACGATGCGAAGAAAAGGATGTTAAGCCCCAGCATCGTCAGAATACCTCCGACCGCAGCAAAACATGCGCAGATATGCTTCGGCGCTCCCGTGATGGTCTGAAGACATCTGAATACCGAAACAAGCGCTACAAAAATGCCGAGAACACCGAATGAAGAGGTGGTGTTTGCGTGAGTTATAAGCCTTGTGATAAGTCCTATAAGCTCGATTATAAGCGCTATGCCGAACGAATATTCAACGCAGCCGACAAATCGGAATCCGTTTACTTTTTTGTTTGAGACTCTTCCCGTAACATAGGCGATCGCGGAAAGCGCAGCAACAGTGACAGCGCCGACTATTATGCCGAAAAATACGAGCAAGGTTGTCTTTAGCCCCGTTGCCGATGAAAGAAATGATAATCTCTCAATTCCGAGATTTAAAGCAAAAAATAAATATGTCAGGCACGGTATTATAACACCTGCAAAAAGATATTCCGAATAACTCTTTCGGTAGGCTTCTTCCGGATGGATACAAAGTCTTCCGATCTGACATAATGACCGTAAAAACTCAGTACCGATCTTAGTAATTTTGTCCAAAACTGTCATTCCTTTTGTTTGTTTAGTTTTTGCTTGAACATAAACACAGATGGCTTATTCAAGCATATACATCTTTATTATACCATAATTCGACCGTATTTTCAAGGGGTAAACTCTTTTTGTTACGTATTGACAAATCGAATTTTTTGTGGTATCATATAACATTAAGAAAAATATTTATAATGAAAGACTGATTGCTATGATTTTTTCAGATAATATCTCAGGCGTTAAACCGTCGGCTATAAGAGAGATCTTCAAGGTTCTCGGCGATCCCTCTATTATTTCACTTGCAGGCGGAAATCCTGATCCCACAACGTTCCCTGCAGACAAAATGGCTGCTGTTGCAGCGGAGCTTTTTGCAAAGAATCCGTCCGGTTCTCTTCAATACGGTGTTACGGAAGGCTTCGCGCCTCTTCGTGAACAGCTTACCTGCAGAATGGAACAAAGATTCGGCATTAAAAGAGACGGTAACACGACCCTCGTTGTAACAGGCGGTCAGCAGGGTATCGATCTTACGACAAAGGTTCTTTGTAACCCCGGAGATACCGTGATCTGTGAAGAGCCGTCTTTTATCGGCGCTCTTAACTGTTTCCGTACATACGGTACAAAGCTTCGCGGTATTCCCATGGAAGACGACGGACTTAATGTTGAAGCTCTCGAAACTGCTCTTAAAGAAGAGAAAAATGCAAAGATCCTCTATCTTATTCCTACTTTCCAGAACCCGATGGGCGTTACTATGTCTCTCGAAAAACGTAAACAGGTATATGCGCTTGCCGTTAAATACGGAATCACTATTTTAGAGGACAATCCCTACGGCGAGTTGAGATTTACAGGCGAGGATATCCCTCCCATCAAAGCTCTTGATACCGAGGGCATCGTTGTTTACTGCGGTTCATTCTCCAAGATTCTTTCTCCCGGTATCCGTATCGGCTTTGTTTCCGCACCCAACGAAATTGCGCAGAAAATGGTAGTTGCAAAGCAGGTTACCGACGTTCATACAAATATCTTTTTTCAGATGCTCATTTCGGGCTTCCTTGAAAAGTACGATCTTGATGAACATATCAATTCTATCCGCAAACTCTATAAATCTAAATGCGAATGCATCACAAATGCTCTCGATAAGTATATCCCCGCAGAGAAATTCTGGCGTTCTTCTCCCGAAGGCGGTATTTTTATCTACTGCAGATTCTTTGGCGAGGATGCAGGTGTTCTCAGCAAAAAGCTTGTTGAAAAAAAGGTTGCTGTCGTTCCCGGTACAGCTTTCCAGACAGACGAAAACGCAAAGACGGAATATGTCCGACTCAATTATTCCATGCCGTCTTATGAAAATATTGAACGCGGCGTGCAGATCATAGGAGATTATCTCAATGGAAAATACTAAAAAGACAATACTCAGCGGCATTAAGCCCACAGGTAACCTCAATATCGGCGGCTATCTCGGCGCTGTTAAAAACTGGATACAGATGCAGGACGAATATAACTGCCTTTATTGCATTGCGGACCTTCATTCTCTCACCATAAGGATCGATCCCGCCGTTGTTCGCAGAAATTCTCTCGAACTTTTCGGACTTTATCTCGCATGCGGACTTGATCCCGAAAAGAATACTATTTTCTTCCAGAGCCATGTTTCTCAACATGCGGAACTCAGCTGGATCCTTAACTGCTATACAATGTTCGGCGAACTTTCCAGAATGACTCAGTTCAAGGATAAATCCGCTAAAAATGCGGAAAATATCAATGCAGGTCTTTTTACGTATCCTGTCCTTATGGCTGCCGACATCCTTCTTTATCAGGCTGACCTCGTTCCCGTAGGCGAAGACCAGACTCAGCACGTTGAGATCTGCCGCGATATCGCAAACCGCTTTAACGGTATATACGGCGATGTGTTCACTCTCCCCGAAGCGTACACTCCCAAGGTAGGTGCAAGAGTTAAGTCTCTTACAAACCCCACCGCAAAAATGTCCAAGAGCGATGACGACGAAAACGGTACCGTAAATCTTCTCGACCCCCGTGACGTTGTTATCCGCAAATTTAAAAAGGCAGTTACCGACAGCGAAGCGTGCGTTCGTTTTGCTCCCGGTAAAGACGGCATCAATAACCTTATGACTATCTATTCCGCAGTCGCAGGTAAGTCCTTCGAAGAGATCGAAAAGGAATTCGAGGGCAAGGGCTACGGCGACTTCAAGCTTGCAGTAGGCGAAGTCGTTGCAGATATGGTCGCAGGTATTCAGGATCAGTATAAGGTCTACACCTCCGACAAGGCTCAGCTCGAGGCTATCTACAGAAATGCCGCCGACAGAGCTCGTTATATCGCTAACAAAACTCTTACCAAGGTTTACAAAAAAGTCGGCTTTGTTGCAAAATGATAACTCCAAAGCCCGATAAAAACGGTAATTTCGTCTTTGGCTCCTCGCTTCTTAAAATGGTGCCGCTTTGGACGCTTGCGCTTTTCTCTGTTCTGATAATTGTTTTAACAGCAGTATCGCTCGTTTCGGGTAATTACATCGATCTGTCTTCTTCAATAATCAGAATAGTTTCTTGCTCCGTAATATTCGGTGTCTCCGTCTTTATGACCGTGAAACGCCCGAAATATGTTATAACAAAAGAAAAGGTCTTGCTTTACGGAAAATGGGAGGTACTGTTTTCCGATATCGAGCAGGTTCTCGTTCACGATAATCTTCTTGGCATGATAGAGCTTATAACGAAAAACGGTACTTTTACCGTTACCGCTTTCGATCTTTCATGCCCACTGAAGATATTTGCCGAAATTCTGACTGAAAGGATCTCTGTTTATGAACAACATTCCTCTTAACGTTCACCGCCCTAAAATGAGAAATGCTTTTTGGTGCGCAGGCTTTGCGGTCGCCGCTGCGGCTGTATTTACGATCCTTGCTTTGGGCACTTATCTGCCCCATGAAACAGTCGTTGAGAAAATTATCAATTGCACAGTTTTTGCTTTAACATGGATAACGGGTGCCCTTCTTCTTTCCGGTGCCGTTAACTGTTTTCGCAATATCTTTTCAGGCCCCTCTGTTATTCTGACAAACGAAAAACTCTGGGTTCAACGTAAAGGCGAAATGGCTGTCGAGGATATTGACATCGAAAAAACGGAAGTCCTCAAAAATAAGGTCATCTTCCATGATAAAAACGGAAACGCACTCACCGTTAAAAGCAGCATGATCTTTATGCCTGTCGGCACTCTTGCGTATGCTGTGAAAATACGTAAAGAACAGATTGGAAAATAATATGGAACTTATTAAAGATTTTAATATTGTTTTTACCTTAAAGAATGGCGCTGAAACAGTTGCTGAAAATTGGATAAGGTATGAGCAAAACGGTTACTCCTATTTCAATACTAAATTCGATAACTTGAACGTTTCTGTTCTCATAAACAAAAATGATGAAATTCTTTTAAGAGCCAGAAACGTGGGAAATGATCCTATATCCGGTTTTATCGGCATACGTTTCCCTTGGAATGACCCGATAAATGGGTATACAGTTCTTCCGGGTGTCTATTATAACGGTAATTATCACAATAAAATAAAAAATATTCCGTATTTACATCTGCCTGAAAATCCGATCTTTCAAGCTTCTTTATCTGCGATGTCTGTCCCAGGTGCTTTTGTTTGGGATGGAAAGCAGACTGCGTATCACTATTCACCCGCACTTAAAACTATCGCAGGCTGGAGCGGTGTTGAACTGGACGCTCAAAGAAATAATATTACGTTTTACTCTCCTGCAAGAGAAGAGCGTCATTATCATTGGCTCAGATTTTCCGAGGCTCGTGATACTTTTACATGGAACCCCGGAGATGTTCTTTCTTTCAAGCTTTCACGCACCGTTTTCAAAGCGGAAAATGTTAATGATCTTTTTGAATATATCTGGGATAAGGGACGATGGCTCAAGGATCATCCCTCAGAGAATGTCACCCGTGTTCCTGCTGAACTTGCTGAAAAGTTGGTTCGTGATTGGGTATATGACAAGCATTGCGTGATTGACAAAAAAGGTGTTCCGCTGATCTTAAACGCATAATAATATAA
>SVMP01000204.1 GCA_015067385.1 Oscillospiraceae bacterium
GGTCTGAGGTGCCTCTACGTATACTTGAGACTACTTTAAGCGAACTTTCCAACGAAGAACAGTTTGCTGCAGGACGAGTTATGGATAGAATAATGAACGGTCTTCGAGAGGATTATGATGCCTTGGGTTTATGGAAATATCAAAAAATGGGTTATATCCCGGACACCAACAAAGAAGCATTTTGTTGCTCGCCTGAAATGTACAAGATAAACGGCTCAATGATGATCATTAAAGAAGGCTCATGGTTTGACGATTCTGATTTTATCCGTGAACATCAGGTCCGGAAAGGCTATATCGCGCCGGTAATTATTGGTTCTTCTTTTGCTGAAGATTACGGATTGAGCATTGGTGATATTTTTGTCCCCGATATGTTTTGGGATGAAGAACAGCTCAGGTTCAATGATGAGATCGGATATCAGCTCGGACAAACAAACCAATGGAAAGTAATCGGTATTCTCGAACCGGAGTCTTCGTATTATTACAAAGGAATGATCACACCGCTTGATTCCAAAGTTCTTCTGCCTCATTATGTCGTGCCGACGATTGATGAATATATTGAGGAGAACGGTGACGAACTGACCGATGAAATGATGTTGCTTGTTTATGAGATCTTTGATCGATTCAGAACTACTGATTTCTTCGTTAAAAGTGATGTTGTTGAGGAAGCTGTTGATTTTATCAAAGAACAGATTGCATCAAATGATTTTCTGTCTGAATACTATTCTGTGTCGGCAGGAAAATCAAGATCGATGACCATGATTGCCGAAAACCAGGAAAAGGCATCCAATTTTTATAATGTTATTGCTGTTATAACCTATATTTTAACGCTTCTCGGAATCATTATGTCGGTCAACAACAAGATTCAGAATAATAAGAGAAATTACGCAATTCATTCTCTTAACGGAGCGACTGTTTTCGATCTCGTTCTTTGTTCCGTTTCGGAGATAATGACATTGATGTTGTTTGCCGATATTATATATTTCCTTTTCCCGTTCGGAAAACTAATACAGTCACAATCTATCGGTACGGAATTGCTGTTAGCGATACCGTTATTTATCCTTGCCGCAAATATTTTGACGTCCATCATAACCGCCATTGTTTCGGTTTCGGCGCTGCATAATTTCGATACAGTCGAAAACCTTAAGAGAAAGGAATAAAGGAGATAACGCAATGAGAAAAATATCTTACGGAAAAATAGTTCTGATCATAATGTACGCATTCGTTTCTTTGTTTGTGCTTATGTTTATCAATTCTATACTTGAAGCCGCAAACGATGACAGATATTATAACGATTTCTATTCAACAAATATGCGTAAATTTTCTGTCAGCTCCGGCAAAGGTTCAGAGCTTCAATTTAGGGATCTCGGAAAAGATTATGCGCTCTTTTTTGACATGAAAACCACCGATCCATCCGGCATGGAAATCGATGACGGCACTCGCGCTGTTTATTTTAAAGGAGATCTTCCCCATCCGACGATGATCAGCGGCAGATTCTTTACTCAGGAAGAGCTTGACTCAAACGCTCCCGTTGCGGTTATAGGAACACTCGTCGAAAGGAATATTGTCGAACATGACGGCAAAAAATATTATTCGTATCAAGGCGTTGATTATGAGATAATCGGTTATATGGGCAGAGAGGACGAAACGACCGATCTTGATCTGCTTTCATGGATCAATATGGGCGCATATTTCGAAAGGGGAAGCACAAACGGTTCTTTCTTTGTCGATACGGAGAGCGAAGACGAAACAACTGCTGTCGTCAATAATTTCCTTAATATTCTGCCCGAAAAAGTCAGAGATAAAACCGTCGAGATTTCCCATGACCGTAAACTTAGAACCATTTCATATTTTACTCAGGTCATATATCAATATGTCTTTGTTGCGATCATAATCAATATTGCGATCGTCTCTGTTTATTATATCGATAAGCGTATGTATATTATTTCGATCAAAAAGCTTGTTGGTGCATCTTTTGCAAGCATTTCGGGCGATATAATAGGGGAGTATGTCTCTTTTTCATCGATCGGTGTTGTTTTGGGTCTTATATTCTCTTTCCTTTTACGTTTTACGCCTTTTGCGGATTCCGACGAGGTCTTCTTCATGTCTTATTCCGTGCCGTCCGTCGGTGCAATGTTTGTTATTACGGTCCTGCTTTCAATAATCGTTTCGATAATTCCGATTATACGTGTTTACAGATGCGATCTTTCACGGGTAATTAAATAATTTTGTACATCAAAAAGCAACATGTTGGCTTCTTAATAATAGAAATCATCATGTTGCTTTTTTATTATTTAATTCTTTCTGCAATAAGTTTGCCGCATTCTCTGCAGCCTATTTTTTTACAGAGCTTTGCTTCTTCAACATCTGAAGGCATTATGTCTGCTGTTCTGTATCCGTCGTTGAGAAGTGTTGAAACCGCATTTTCTATACTGTCGGCTTCTTTTTCCATGTTAAAACTGAAACGCAGCATCATTGCGGCGGAAAGAATTGTTCCTATCGGGTTCGCTATATCTTTTCCTGCAATATCGGGCGCCGAACCGTGTATGGGTTCATATACACCGCAAGTCGTTGAACCGAGGCTTGAAGAGGGGATCATTCCGATAGACCCTGTTATCATCGATGCTTCGTCTGAAAGAATATCTCCGAACATGTTCTCTGTTACAATAACATCAAATTGCGACGGATCTTTAACGATCTGCATTGCGCAGTTGTCAACAAGCATGTCTGTAAGCTCAACATCGGGATAGTCCGATGCAATTTTGTGTACAACTTTCTTCCATAATCTGCTTGAATCAAGAACATTGCTCTTTTCTACGGAACAGAGCTTTTTTCTTCTCTTCTGCGCTGTTTCAAAACCGATTCGGCAAATTCGCTCGATCTCTTTTTCGTTATAAATAAGAAGATCCGATGCCTGCATTATGCCGTCAACTTCTTCTGTTTTATGTTCACCGAAGTAAACGCCGCCTATAAGC
>SVMP01000205.1 GCA_015067385.1 Oscillospiraceae bacterium
GCAACCACGCAACCGCCTTTAAGATGGCGAACAACAGTTATTTTCTCACCGCTGTAGCATCCAAGGGAAAATAAAAAAGCATCGAGTTCTTCATCGTCTGTTTCGATTTTTTTTATGATATATTCTTTTCCGTCCTGAGCTTCTTTTAAATTCATCTATATACCTTCTTTTGAATCATATCATAACATAAGCATGGTTAGCATCAACTAACCTTGAATATTATAAACGATTCGAGGTAAATTGTCAATAGGTTTTTTTCAGAAAAAATAATTTTGTTTATATCGACAATATTTACCATCATACGACAAAAAACATAAAGCACAATGCACAATTTTTAATTTATACAATTAATTCATATGCTGTTTTTTAAAAGAAAGAACGGTATACACATTCAAAAGTATACCGTTCTGAAACATTATTTACAACTATTTATACAAAATTATTTTCCCAAATAAAAATTTAAAGATCAATGCCTTCATTGGTCACTTCAACTGTTTGAGACATCGTTATTTTTATGATAATGTCATCAAACGAGGTATCGGGAACATTGATGATCAATTTATTATTTTCAATATTAGTGATTGCCTTTGTTTCTGTCAGACATTCGACCGATTTTACGATATGATCCGCAAGCGGCAATTTAACTGTTCCGTCTTCAGGCCTTTTTACGATATGTACATAAACAGTATCATCTTTATATACACTACCGCCGAAAGCACACGGATTCCATGGACCGCTTCGTGTTCCGTAGACGGTATGACCGTATTTTTTCAGCCATTCGCCGAGCTTGAGAATACTTTCTGTCTCTTCGGTGGCTATCTTACCGTTCGGCATACATCCTATACTCAGAAGGTAGTTTCCGTCTCCGCAAACGGCATGGATAAACTGATCGAGAACAAGCTTAAACGGTTTGATTCCGTTGCCTGTCCATGCCCATTCGTTGCCGAGAGGCATACACGTCTCCCACAGACGATTGCGCTGAACAAAGCCGATACGACCTTCGGGGGTATCGAAATCACCGGGAAGAGATGCTCTGTTGTTGATAATAATATGGGGCTGTTTTTGTCTGACCTTTTCTTCAATAGTCCAAGAATCCCACATATCAGCCTTGTACATGCCGCCCCACCACGCGCTGTCCCACCAAAGAATATCTATCTTACCGTATTTTTCCATGAGTTCAAGAACGGAATTATGCATATAAGATATATATTTATGATGGTTTTCGCCCGCATGGCTTGGTTTTCCGTCTTTTGTCATATAACAAAGAGTATCCGTAATCTGAACAGAGTCGTTTACATCGACGGGCTCATAATCGGGATGAGTCCAGTCTCTTTGAGAATAGTAAAGACCGACGGGCATGTTTTTTCTGTGACATGCATCGATAAGTTCACCGAGGTAATCACGTGCCATGGGCGAATTTGTTATTTTATAATCGGAATAGGCAGTATCCCACATATTGAAGCCGTCATGATGTTTTGTTATGATAACAACATATTTAAATCCGCCTGCAATAGCAAGATCGATCCATTCATCAGCGCAGAAATCTTCCATTCTGATCTCTTTTGCCCAGCCGTCATAAACTTCATCGGGTATATGTCCCTGTCCCGGATCGGGAAGTTTATGGGTATGTCTGGACCAACCGATATCTACTTTTCCAAGAGCGGAGATCCCGACATGGAAAAACAGTCCGAGTTTTGCATCACGAAACCATTTTAATTTTTCATCGACTGCAAACGGATATTTTTCCCATTCTTCATCCGTAAAAGGTTGAAAAAGCAACGAATCCCCGTTATATTTATCTAAATCTTTAGCAAGGACAGACCAACACATATATTGAACACTCCTTTAGCACTAAAATTTATAGTCAGGGAGAAGACCTACTGTTGATGTGTCTATCGGATTAAAACCGAGTTTGATCGCAGGAGAATCATCTGCAAGACGATAATCGTGATCGAGAGCATCAACAAACATCGGGTCTGCAACAATACTGTCTGATTCATAGTTATGAGTATTTTTCTCGTAATTCTGCCATTCTTCAAGAGAAAGGAGCTTACCGTCTATTTTAAACTGTGTTTCACCCTTTGCGTTGAAATAAATGTTATTATTCATCTCATCGAGAGAATCAAATGCCGATTTCTGACCGCAGTTTGCGCTGTCATCAAGAACATACATAACTCGGGCATTGTCGCCATCCTCGGTAAACGAACCGTCATCATGAAGTGTACCGACAACCTCTGAATAAACGATATTATTTTTGAATACGGAACCGCCTGCAGGGCAAAGGAAAGGCTGAATATCGGCAGCACCGTTCTTTTCGTAACCGACGTCGAAAATATTATTGACAACGTAGTTTTCAATACTCTTAATAAACATACCTGCATTTACCGCGACAGCATTTTCATCATAAACTATATTGTTCGTAACTTTTACCTTATGGCACGCATCGTCAAGGAAAATACTGTGGCCGCGCCAGCCTGTTGTGGGAATTCCGCGATAAGCATTAAAAATAATATTATTGTCAATATGGTTATACGGGCCCATGCCCCAGCCTTCAATACCGCCGCCGTCACCCGAACGAATACCGGTATTGTATATCTTGTTAAAACCGAAATAATTTTTCGTTGTCTGATTGTATTTCCAATGATCTTCAAACGGAACATCACCGAGGCCGTTGTCTGCGAACACGCCGTAACGCATACCCTTCATGGAGATACCGTAACGGGGAACATTGCATATCTCGTTGTGCGTAACAGTATTTTCACCGCTGTTCATGAGGTAGATTCCTGCACCGTGTCCGACAAAATTGCCGACCTCGTGAATCTTATTATTGGAAACAGTATTATATCTGCTACAGTAATTAAGACTTCCCGGATCTTCGCCGATCATAAAGATACCTGCGTAACCTGTTTGAGAAATATCGTTGCCGTAAACAGTATTATTCTGCGCATATCCCTGCATAACAACGCC
>SVMP01000206.1 GCA_015067385.1 Oscillospiraceae bacterium
AGGTGTTGTCGGACACGGCGGAACAGCCGCAGATATGCGAAGAGAAGGATATCCTCGCGATTTTTCCGATAATCTTAATGTTTCAAGTCTCCCCGGATTCCTCAGAAGACAGGGTATGCGGACGGTTCTTGTCAGCCCGTTTGCGGAACGCCATTCATGTTGGCAGTTCTATGCAGGCTTTAACGAGATGTATAACACAGGATGCTGCGGCGGGGAATCTGCGGAGCAGGTATCGCCTACGGTTCTTGATTGGCTCGAACGAAACGCTTTGACGGATAACTGGTATCTTCACGTTAATTTTTGGGATGCTCATACTCCGTACAGAGCTCCTTTATCTTTCGGTGAACCTTTTGCCGATGATCCTCTTCCCGATTGGATAACGGATGAGGTCTTGGCTGAACATGTTAAACATGTGGGACCTCATTCTGCGAGTGAGATCGGCATGTATACAAATAAAGAAAATCCGAATTTCCCGAGACATCCGGGAGAGGTAGTCGATAGAGCCGGCTTGCGTAGGATCTTCGACGGATACGATACGGGTATTCTTTACATGGATATGCATATCGGTTATATCCTTGATGCCCTGAAAAAAGCAGGTGTCTATGAAGACACGGCGATCATTATAAGCGCAGATCATGCCGAAAATATCGGTGAACTCGGTCTTTATGCAGAGCACGCAACTGCCGATTATGTTAACTGTCGTATTCCCATGATCATTAAATGGCCAGGTGGAAAAGTCGGAACAGATGACGGTCTTCACTATAATCTTGACCTTGTTCCCACCCTGGCAGAGCTGTTCAATGCAGATAAGCATCCCCTCTGGGACGGTTCTTCTTTTGCTTCCTGCGTTGATGAAAAAGCAGACGGCGCGGCAGAAAATCGTGAGTATCTTGTTCTTTCTCAATGTGCTCATCTCTGTCAGCGAGGCGTTCGTTTCGGTGATTATATCTACATGCGAACGTATCATGACGGATATCATCTTTATCCCAAGGAAATGCTGTTCAACATAAAAAACGATCCGCATGAACAAATCAATCTTGCTGAAAAAGAGCGTGCAATTTGCGAAAAAGCGGTATATTATCTTAACGAATGGCATGATGATATGATGCAGACAATGCAGGATGATATAGATCCGCTCTGGACTGTTGTCAGAGAGGGCGGTCCGTATCATACAAGAGGTCATCTTGAAGAATATTGTAAACGTCTTGAAGAGACAGGCAGAGCCGAAGGCGCCGCAGAATTGAGAAGACGTCACCCTAACGAAAAATAATTCTTTCAGTTTATAGATCAAATTTTTACGATCGGAAAATTATCCGATCTTTCAAAGGAAAGGAAGCTTTCTTGTTATGAAAGCAATGGATTATTATGGAAAAAATATATTATGACAGTTATGAACATCGTATCCGCACCACCGTTTGGGCGGAAGTCTCTCGTGAAAAAAATGCGGAGGTACATAAATACGTCAGAGGCGTTTACATAGACGATATCGCAGGCATGGATGAGGACGAATTCAAGGTCGTTCTTTCTCCCGAAAAGTTTCAGACTATGTTTGATGCGGCAGGTGTTTCTTCTCTGAAAGAACTTTTTGAGTTTTGGGCGAAAGATGCAAGTATCAGATCCGGTTATGAACAGATAAAGGGCTGGCTCGACGGTCTCGGCATCGATTATGAAGAAGAAACTGTTTGATATAATATAATAAATTATTATATATTTAAAATAGTTCAAATCTTTTTTATTGACATTTAATTATAGTCGTGGTAAAATAAAGGGTAGTAAAATACTGCCCTTTATTTTTTTGCGGTTTTTTATTGTTTTAACATAAATTAATGCGTTTTCAAGGAGAAACGGTAGATGACGACAGTCATAGGAATCGATATCGGCGGAAGTACCACTAAAATAGTAGGCATCCGTTCCGGTGAACAGATGAATCCGATGCAGGTTAAAGCAACGGATCCAATAACTTCTCTTTACGGCGCTTTCGGTCGTTATTTGAGCGAAAACGATCTTTCTATTCCCGATATTTCGGAAATACGCATTACGGGCGTCGGTTCGTCGTTCGTTAAAGGTGATATATACGGAATCAAGACCGTTAAGGTCAACGAATTCAGCGCGATAGGTCTCGGTGGCCTTTATCTTACAGGGCTTTCCGATGCGATCGTTGTCAGTATGGGGACAGGTACCGCATTCGTTCACGCAAAAGGCGATAAGTTTGAACATCTCGGTGGTACAGGCGTAGGCGGAGGTACTCTTCTCGGTCTGTCTTCAAAGTTACTGGGAACGAAAAATTTTAAAAATATCTGTGAGCTTGCGGCTGACGGCGATCTTTCAAAGGTCGATCTTGCGGTCGGCGATATTTCGAAAAGCGAAGCAGGTATGCTGAAAAACGAAACTACTGCTTCGAATTTCGGCAGGATCTCCGACTATGCGAGCAAAAGCGATATTGCCGCAGGTCTGATAAATATGGTGTTTCAGACTATCGGTATGCTTGCGGTTTTTGCAAGCCGTTTTTCCGATACAAATAACATTATTCTTTGCGGAAGCCTTACCGGCATTCCCAATACAAGTGAATTTTTTTCAGTTATAAATACGCTTTACGGCGCTAATATCTATGTTCCCAATAATGCAGAGTTTGCAACAGCTCTCGGTGCAGCGCTTGTAAATGTCGAGGTTGAATGATACGGACGGTGATCTTGTATGTTGGAGCAGGTAAGCTCTCTTTACGGAGAAATGAAAGATTTTTCCGTTTCAACAGGGATTTCATCTAAGATCGTCAGTTCCGACGGCTCTGAACTCTTTTCTTTCGGACCATGCAGAGAATGTGAAATATGTAAGCTCGCAGGAAGACCCACCACCGATTGCTTAAAGTCTCATGCAAAAGCAGGGGAGGATACTCTTCGTTTCGGAGGCAAATATATTTACATTTGCCCTATGGGTTTTGTTCA
>SVMP01000030.1 GCA_015067385.1 Oscillospiraceae bacterium
TGACCGGGCATGCCTTTACCCTTCATAACTCTGGAGGGGTCGGTGTTCGCGCCCATGGAACCCTGATGTCTGTGGTAACCGGAACCGTGAGCCATAGGACCGGTATGGTAACCGTGACGCTTGATGGTGCCCTGGTATCCTTTACCTTTGGAGATGCCGGTAACGTCTACTTTGTCGCCGTTAGCGAAAACGTCAGCCTTGAGGATATCTCCTACTTTAAGATCTGCACAGTTGTCGAGAGCGAATTCTTTAAGAACTCTCTTATAAGCAACCTGTGCTTTGTCGAAGTGACCTTTGCGGGGTTTTACAACGAGTTTTTCACGAATGTCTTCGAAGCCGAGCTGAACTGCATCGTAACCGTCATTTTCAACGGTCTTTTTCTGAACTACTGCGCAAGGGCCGACTTCAAGAACAGTTACCGGAATGACGTTGCCGTTTTCAGTGAAAAGCTGAGTCATACCGATTTTTCTGCCGATAATGCCTTTTTCCATTTGAATGTTTTCTCCTTTCGGTTATTGGTTGGTCTGGTACCAACATGACCTGCACGGCAATGCAATTTAATTAAAGTTTGATTTCGATATCAACGCCTGCGGGAAGTTCAATGCCTACGAGAGCATCAACTGCTTTCTGAGAGGGCTTGATTACGTCGATTACACGTTTGTGAGTTTTGATCTCAAACTGTTCGCGGGAATCTTTATACTTATGAACTGCGCGGAGGATCGTAATGATCTCTTTGTCAGTAGGAAGGGGTACGGGACCGGATACTTCAGCACCGTATCTCTTTGCTGTTTCGACGATCTTTTCAGATGCACGGTCGATAAGCTTGTGATCGTAAGATTTAAGTCTGATTCTCATTTTATTGTTAGCCATGATTTTCGCCTCCTGAATTAGTTTTGCATTTTGCTTTATTATATAGGTTGATTTGGCGGCGATGAAAAACCGAACACTCTGCCGTGTGTTTCCGAATTTGACCGCAAAAAATTTCGGACAGGGCAAGCTGTTCCGAAAACACTCGGGGCGTTGAGCGGTAGGCTTTATGCGATCTCCGTTAGTAATCGGCACGCCGATCCTTTAACGGGCTTTGTGACCCATAAGTCTACATCAACAAAATTCGGTATCATCCAATTTCAAATCGGATTTGCTCCCCCAAAATTACCCGTTCGACATTCAAAGTCGGGCGGCAACCTTTGGGATCTTTGCTCATTAAATTGCCATGCTCGAATATTATAGCATAAAAAACCCGAAAATGCAATAGTTTTTCGCAAATTTCATTATGAACAATTTGTAAACTTCCGAAATAGTTATTTTTCATAAACTTGACTGGTGTTTTTAACAAATTATTCTTTTAAATTAAAGGCATTTTCGTTAATATTTCACCTACACCGAAAGGTGTTCACCTTTACAGTATAAAAATTATTCGTCAAAATCAACAAAATCGCATTTTATCAACAGGATGTTTTCGACAGGTTTCCAACTTAAAACAAAAAGGTACATAATCAAGCAGAAAAATCAGACGTTTTTCGGCAATTTACGACATTGTACAAAAGACATACGTATGATATACTCAAACAAAAAGACATCACGGAGAACATCAATGGAACGACAAATAAGGCGAATGCTGACCGATCTCGGCATATACAGTAAAACGAAAGGATTTTTCTTTCTGATCGAAGCAATTGAAATTTACATAAATTCAAACGAAGAACAGCTAAAGATAACGGAAAACGTATATCCGACAATAGCCAAGAAATTTCGGACCACACCATCAAATGTTGAACGCAGTATCAGATACACGATAAGCGAGCTTTACAAATCGCCTGCGACCGACAGGTACATCTCACTGTTCGGAGATCCGCAGAAAAGACGAAAACCGACAAACACGGAATTCATCACATCGACAGCATACGAGATCAAAAGCTGCATGACAATAAAATAAAAGGTACCTACACGAGTAAGTACCTTTTCAATATGATATACAAAAATGAAATTACATATATTTCTCGACATCGAGATTCTTGGCGAATTTACAGTATCTGATAAGAGAGTAGAGAGACTGTTCGGTGTCGATATATTTCGATTCAAGATAATTCCATTCGCTCTGGCGGTTTGTACGCATCCAGAGACGTCTGTTTTCTTTCTTGATAAGCTCGAATTCCTCGGAAAGAGCGATGAGGTCATCAACAATACTCTTTGCTTCCTCTCGGCTTTCAAATGCGACAGACGGAATAATGCAAATACGCATCAAAGTCCACATAAGGCGGCGGACATCGAACATGAACGCATCGTAAGTCTGTTTGAAACGCTTAGGTTTATTTTCCTTGAGGATCTCTTCGGCTTCGCCGAGCTCGGAAAGAAGCTCGGAGCATTTTTCCGCGAGATCGTATTTTTCGGAAGTCGGTTTTCTTGCATCTTTCCAGAATTCGGAGAAAAGAACACCGCCCATACCTGCGTATTCGTGAATATTTTCGACCTCGAAAACTTTATCGTATGCGTAAAGAGTTTTGAGCGCTTCATCAACATCTTCACCGTAACCGTAGTAGATCTTATGGAAAGAACGGCGAAGATCGTCGAACGTAAGCGTGTCATCGTACGTCCATGCAAACTGAGCACCTGCGGCAGCGCCGGGCATCATTTCTTCGCGAAGACAGCAACCCCCGTCATTCCATGAAGAAATAACGAACATATCGCATGTGCCGCGGGTCTGACGGACAAAATTCTTACTGTTGATAAACGAAACCTCGAACTGCGGAATAAAACGGTTCCATGCCCATGTTGCAGGAGAAATACCGAAACGGTGCTTGCTTTCCTTGAATTTCTCGGAAGAATATTCTTCACGAGGAGCATAGTCCCAGGCGATAAGATCAATATCACTGTCAAGACCGTAAACAGCATCAAAGTCAAATCCGTAATCGCCGTAAGGCTGAAGGAACATATCGCCGTACATCATCAACGTACATCCGCGTTTTTTGAGCTCGGAAGAAAGCCAGTTGAAATATTCAACATAAAGCTCTGAACCTTTTTCCTTACCGAAAACCTTCTTCATTTCGGAAACTTCATCGCCGCCCGCATGAACAACACCGGGACCGAAAGCGTCAACGATCTCGTCAAGCATCTTGCAGACAAATTTGCGGACTTCTTTTTTTGTTACATCAAGAACATTGGTTACCTTTTCGCCATCCATGAGCATCATCTCACGGAAATCGAAAAGACGGCTGTTTTTATCCCAATGACCGAGAAGGTTAACAATGGGACGGACGGAAACGCCGAATCCGAGTGCATACTCGCATATCTCTTTCCATTCGGATGCGGGAACGGGATCGGAATATTTACCGAAATCGGGACAGAACGAAAAACGGAACGTATCCTCGATGTACGGCATATATACATTATATTTAAAATAGGAAAAACGGCGGATCATTGATTTGAATCCGTCAACGGTCGAGATCTGACCTCTCGAAATATCGTCCGAAACAGCTCTGAACGACATATCGGGCTTATCATTGATAATACCGGTGGGAAGAACGCCGTCATTGAGCGCCGCAAGCTGAACGAGAGTACAGAAGCCGTAATGAATGCCTGCGTCGCAGGAACCTTTTATAACGATCTCATTTTCAGTTATAATAACGGAATATTCTTCTTTTCCGAGAGAACCGTCGATCTCCGCCTTTATAAGCTTTTTGCCCTTGAGCTCAAAAGCAAAGTCTGAAAGAATATCTTCGGTTCGACAATGAGCCTGCAAAGACATTGCGGGCGCATAATCAAAAAAGGAGACCTCATTTCCGTCCGCAACGACAGATTTGAGAGTGGGGATTATCGAAAGATTCATAATTATCCTCTTTAAACTTCTAAGATTATATAACTTTTATAACGGGAATTATCATCGGTTTACGCTTCGTCTGTTCGGAAACGTATTTTGCAACCTCATCTTTTACACGGGTCTTGGCGTTGAATGCCCATTCATCATAACCGTCCTCGGCGCAGCGAGTGATAACTCTGACTGTTATATCCTTTATCTTTTCAACGATGCTTTCATTTTCTTTAGCATAAACGAAGCCTCTGGAGATGACCTCGGGTTCGGGCATTACGGTGAGAGTGTATTCGTCAACAACAGCAACGATCATTATCAAACCGTCCTGAGAAAGATGCTTTCTGTCACGTAAAACGACATTTCCGACATCGCCCACACCGAGACCGTCAACGAGAACTCTGCCCGAAGGAACGGTTCCGACATTTTTGATCTCATCTTCACAAAGCTCGATGATATTGCCTATATCTGCAACAACAATATTCTTTTCGGGGATACCGAGCGAAAGAGCGAGCGACTCATGACGTTTCAGATGACGGTATTCACCGTGAACGGGGATAAAGAATTTAGGACGGGCAAGTCCGAAAATAAGCTTCAGTTCTTCCTGGCATGCGTGACCCGAAACGTGTACCTCTGCAAGAGATTCGTAAACGACCTCCGCACCGGATCTGAAAAGCTCGTTGACAACACGGTTTACAAGTTTCTCGTTGCCGGGAATGGCGGTAGCGGAAATAACAACAAGGTCACGGTTGTTTATCTCAACGACCTTATGATCGGAATAAGCCATTCTGTAAAGGGCGGACATCGGTTCGCCCTGGCTGCCTGTCGTTATAATAACGACCTTTTCGGGCGGATAATTATTTACATCATCTATATCAATAAGAACATGATCGGGAATCGACATATATCCGAGCTGACGTGCAACTTCAATTACCGTTACCATGCTTCGTCCGCTTACCGCAACCTTTCTGTTGAACTCGGCGGCAAGATCGATTATCGTCTGAACACGGTGAACATTGGACGCAAAAGTAGCGATAATGATACGCTGGCTGAGCGCTCTCGAATAAATATTTCTCAAAGAATCACGGACTTTAAGTTCACTCATAGCAAAGCCCGGGCGTTCTACGTTCGTTGATTCCATCATAAGAAGCAAAACGCCTTCTTTGCCGAGTTCACCGATACGGGTAAGATCTATCATTTCGCCGTCAACAGGCGTAACGTCTATCTTAAAGTCACCCATATGAAGGATCGTTCCGCACGGAGTATGAACTGCGAGAGCCGCAGCATCGGCAATAGAGTGATTTACATGAATAAACTCAACGGAAAGAGTATCAAGCTCAACTGTCTGACCTGCCTGAACCTCAACGAGATCGGCTTCTTTATCAAGTCTGAATTCGCGAAGCTTATTCTGAATTATTCCGAGAGTGAGTTTTGTTCCGTAGATAGGAACGTTAACATCACGGAGAAGATACGGTATCGCGCCGATATGGTCTTCGTGACCGTGCGTTATAAAGATCGCGCGAAAACGGTCTTTGTTCTTAACAATATACTGCATATCGGGAATTACATAGTCAACACCCGGCATCTCTTCATCGGGGAAAGCAAGACCGCAGTCAATGGCAATTATATCTTTTCCGCATTCTATAAGGGTAAGGTTTTTACCTATCTCATTAAGACCGCCAAGCGGTATTATTCTGACTTTATCTATTTTTTTCAAATAAGTACCTCCTAAATAATAAAAAAAGAAAATTATGTATGTGTTTCTGATTTTTTACAACGAAAATACACCGCAATCTTTCTTCCGGAAACAAACCGTCCTTCATTGTTACCGGAAGAGATCCCTGCGGAAAAATATTTTTCGGTTACAGCAAAAATAAACATATACCGATCCGAAAACAATCGGAAACCGTGCAGTATTCCGTAAGTTTCGGACAATATGTTTTGTTATCAATAATTATAACATAACCGATATAATTTTGTCAACGGTTTTTCAGCTTCTTCACGTAAAAATCACAAATCTCGGCTGCCGTTTCAGCATCCGCCGCCTCTGCAAAAATGCGTAATGTCTCCGTATTTTTACGCGGAACGATAAGCACGGACCCAACGCCGTTCCGAATACGTATACCCTCGGAAAACTCGCAACCCTTTTCCGCAGACAGTTCATGCATTACCGCCGCACGGCTGCCCGAAACATGAACATCACGTTTTCTCGAAGCAAATTTGGGAAGCATTGAAACGATATCCGCAAACGTACAGTTATTATCGGACATATATCTGAGAATTGCCGCCGCAGTAAGACACGGATCGCAAAGCGCATAAAGAGAGCTTCGGTCGTTGTCGTCAAGAGTCGTTCGGACAACATCAAAGCCATGCTTCATACCCGTTTCATCGACAGACAGCGGATACTCAAACGGCACACACACCTTTCCGGATATCTTACCCAAACAGAACGCCGCAACACATCTGACGGTATCCTCGGAATATGCTTCGTGAAAATTATTCTGAAATATGAGACCGTTACTGCGAACGTGTAAATATTCAGACGGTTCTTCCGATCTTCCTATCGCATCCGAAAAATATTTCAACCCAAACACAGAGCAGGATGTTTTTATACCTCGGAGAAGATCCTTTATTTTTTTGACATAGATCTCCACATGTCCGTTTATCTTCCTGAAGCTGCCCTGCCCCTTACCTTCATGTCCGAACGGAGAAGAAAGAGCCTGCGTTATTTTCCGTTCGATCTCATGGCGGACGTACAGACCGTCGTGTTCAAGAAAAAGAACCGAGATATTTTCACCGTCCGATTGAATATAAACACCGCCGCCGAACCCGAAATGTCTGACTGTATACCTGAACACATTCAGATCACATTCGCCGCAGTCAAAAACATCGGCACCACCGTATACAGCACCCGAAGAAACAGCAAGAGAGTGAGACAACAGATCGGTCTTATCGGAAGAAAAAGCGACCGCAACACTCTTTTTCATAACAGCGGATGCCGCAACACCTGCAGAAAAAAGATCAAAGATACAATCAGATATATTTTTACAGACAAAGCATCCGTCATCACACTCCATGCCGCCCCCATGCTTTTCCGAACCTAAAAAGGAATTTTCGGGGACATCCGTTCCGTTCCCGACCATCGCACCGGCACCGACAACTGAACGGTCTCCCACCGTACAGCCATGTCCTATAACGCTCATCTCCCCTATCGACACGCCCTGACCGATGTTCGCTTCACTGCAAACGATACATCCTCTTACGGAAGAATTTTTGCCGACCGAAACATCCGAAAGAAGTATTGAGTTCTCAACCGATGCACCGCTTATACTGCAGCCGTCTCCGATAACGGAATACGGTCCGATCAATGCATTTTCAAGAAAAACGTTTTCTCCGATATAGGACGGCTCTCTGACGGTACAGTTTTCGGGAATAAACACATTTTTTCGTTTCATAATATCAAGAACGCTGTGAACACGGACTTTTCCCGACAGAATATCTCTTGAACACCGCATATATGCCGATATATTACCTATATCACACCAATACCCCTGAGCATTATACGCATATATCTTTTCGCCGGATCTCATGATCGAAGGAAAGATGTCCTTTGAAAAATCGCATGCACCTTGAGGGAAGTAGTCGAAAATGTCTTTCGAAAGGATGTATATTCCCGTATTTACCGTATCCGAATATACTTTTGACCACGACGGTTTTTCTACAAAACCCGTAATGGCTCCGTCCGCGGAAGTTACGGCGACCCCGTATTCGAGAGGATCATCGACCCTCGTGAGCAGAACAGTTGCCTTACAGCCTTTTTCCTTATGGTATGCGACAGCTCGCTTCAGATTAAAATCACATATACAGTCACCGCTGATAACGATGAAATCGTCATCGCCGCCGAGAAAAGAACGGCAATTTGCGACAGAACCGGCAGTTCCCAGAGGTTCATGTTCCGTAAAAAAAGAAATATTCATATCGTTTACAGATGACAGTTCTTCTTTTATCTTTTCGCCGAGATACATAAGTGTCACGCAAACATCTGTGATCCCGTTTGCTTTTAGAAGATCCAGAATGTAAAAAATACAGCTTTTTCCGACAAGAGGAACAAGCGGCTTTGGGCATTCGCAGGTCAACGGACGTAACCGTGTACCCATTCCGCCTGCCATAATAACGGCTTTCAATGGCAAAAACTCCTAACATAAATATTTTAGGCTATTATTTCCGTTATTTAAACATTTATTCGGGAAAAGATATTTATGAAACATCAAAACAAGGAGATTTTTAATGGATACACGAATATATGACATAAAAGCAAGACAAATCCTCGATTCAAGAGGAAATCCAACCATTGAAACGACCGTTATTCTTAAAAACGGTGCAGCCGGAACAGCCTCCGTCCCATCGGGCGCATCAACAGGTTCGTTCGAGGCTCATGAGCTTCGTGACGGAGAAAAAGATTTTAACGGCAAGGGTGTTACGGCGGCTGTAAAAAATGCCGAAGGTCCTGTTTTAAAAGCATTAAAAGGCGTATGTGCAGACAAACAAAGAACAGTGGACAGGATAATGACAGAGCTTGACGGAACAAACAATAAATCAGCATTGGGAGCGAACACGATCCTTTCCGTTTCTCTCGCCTGTGCGAAAGCATCCGCTTTCTCTTACAAAATGCCGCTTTTCAGATATATCGGAGGAACATCGGCACACATAATGCCGAAACCGATGATGAATATTTTAAACGGAGGCAAACACGCCCCGAACAAGCTCGACATTCAGGAATTTATGATCGTTCCGACTTCGGCAAAAACATTCTCCGACTCCGTAAGGATAGGCGCAGAGGTCTACGCCTCACTCGGAAAGATATTAAAACAAAACGGCTATGATACGGCTATCGGAGACGAGGGCGGTTTTGCGCCGCAGGCAGACAGTGCGGAGGAAGCGCTCGAGCTGATATGCGAAGCCGTAAAGAACGCAGGCTATCAGCCGAAAAAAGATATATGCATAGCGCTGGATATTGCGGCAGGCGAATGGTTCAACGGTTCGGAATACAAACTGCCGAAAGCAGCTGTTAAAATGACGAGAATACAGCTTCTTGAATATTATATGAAGCTTGTTTCGGAATATCCGATAATATCGATAGAAGATCCGTTCGGAGAAGACGACTATATCGGTTTTTCAGAGATAACGAAACGGTTGAGAAATATTCAGATCGTGGGAGACGATCTTTTCGTCACAAACCCCGACAGAATAAGAAAAGGCATAGAATGCGGCTGTGCTACCGCCGTTCTGATAAAGCCGAACCAGATAGGCACACTTTCCGAAACCATTGATGCGGTCATAACGGCAAAATCGGGAGGGCTTAAAACGATACTTTCTCACAGAAGCGGCGACACGGAAGACACCGCCGTTGCAGACATCGCCGTTGGCTTAAATTCGGGTCAGATCAAGATCGGCGCACCCGCACGAGGAGAGAGAACGTGTAAATACAACAGACTGATAAGAATCGAGCAGATGTTAAGATAACAGAAAAGAATTCAGGAGAAAAAATCCTGAATTCTTTCTTTATCTGATTAAATTAATCTCTTACCGCTTTTTCAGCCGCATAATCAAGGTAATATTTAATGCCCTCACCGGGAACGTTCCAGGGAATATGGTTGCCGATGCACATCATATAACCGCCCGTCATATGCGCGGTCTCGACCATGCTGTCAACCATTTTATGAATAAGGGCTTTATCACAGGTCTGCAAAATACGGTTATCGCCTTCGCCCGCAAGGAAGCAGTCCTTATGTTTCTTTGCGATCGCTTTATAGTTGGTGTACGGTTCGGAAATAATGCCCGAAGCGCCGCAAGCAAAGATATCGTCGGCATACTGATCGACATTGCCGTCAACCATAAAAATTACACGTTTGCCTGCCGCTTTGACCATTGACCAGTATTCTTCATAACGGGGGAAAACGTATTTTTTCATCCATTCGGGAGAACAGATCGGGCCTCTGGAATTTACTATATCGTCGTGACAAATAACAAAATTAACGGGAAGCTCCGAGAAAACCTTAAATACGCGACGATTGATCTCGGCAAATTCGTCCATAATGCGTTCAAAGCGATCATCGAGGCACGTTTCGAGGAAAAGCTCCCAACCGAAAGTAAGAAGCGGCCACATAAATGTTGTATTATAAAAGCCAACGGATGCGGTAGAACCCTCAGGTGCGGGCTTGCCGTAATTTTCGGCACCGTACCAGCTCTTATAGCGGTCTCTTATAACCTCGTAAGAGGAGAAGTCCGAGGCTTCAACAACAGACGGCATATCGGAGAAATTTCCGTGAGCAAGAGGAGAAAACGCAAAAACATCATCCTCGTCATGGAACTGTTCACCATGTTCCCATGTTGCGGTCTGACCGTCGCCCCAACGAACCGTATGGTTTGCAACATTGTCTCCCGTAGGCCTCGGACGGGGATCGTCTGTTCCGGGAATACCGAGACCGAGCTGGGGATAGAGTTCGGCAAGCTTCTGACGGCAAAGACGGGGGTGTTCGTAATAATCTATACCTGTAAGATATGTTTCCGCATCGGGGTTAGACCAATGCTCCCAATGCGGTATCTTTTTGGGTGCCATGCCCATATATGCTTTATATGTATCACTGTATTCCATGACATTTTCTCCTGTCATATTTTTGACAATATTTTACACCATAAAACTCAGTTTGTCAAGCCGAATTATCCGATAAATTTAAATTTCGAGACAAAATTCGTAGCGTTTTTATAGCCGAGCTTGCCATAAAAATTTTCATGCATTTCATCATTTACGGCATCAAGCTGAACAGTCGAGACGCCGAGCGCACCTACCCTCTTTTCAAGCTCCGCCATGAGCGCCGAGCCGTAACCTTTTCTCTGATATTCCGACGCTATTACTATCTCCACAAGATTATACGCCGTAAGATCGAAAAAAGTTTCCATACGTCCCATCGCAAAGCCTATGACATTTTCACCGCTCTCCGCAATAAGGCAATAGGAATCGGGAGAACCGATAACCTGAAAAATACGTCTGTGAACGGTTTCGGGGGTCCATTCATCGCCCGTACTGTTCCAATATTCAATATAAAGAGGTATGACTTTCTCGATATCATCCGCAGTCATCTGTCTGTAATCAACGGTCATTTTTCTCGTTCCTTTCGAGACTGATATACCAGTTCGGCACGTCTTTCGTCATATTATCATACCATTTAAGAACATCGTTCGCCTGATCTTTCATGGTTACTATCTCTTTTTCACCGAACGGAATTGCCCACGGCAGCGAACTGAGCGTATTCGAACAGATATAAAGTGCCAAAAGTTTCCAAAAATCCGCAGGGATGTTAAACTCAAAATATCCGTCAACCATGCCGCTTGCAAAATACGGAGCAGACTGCGCGCACCATACGATGCGGTTGAACTCCTCCCACGGATCGCCGTGATCGTCACGGTCAAAATCGATAATATTAAGAACTCCGTTTTGATCGATCATCATGTTTCCGATATGATAATCGCCGTGCTGATAAGTCTGCGGACGGTCGATAAGATATTTTCTGTTTTCCGCGATATAATCGATAAAAGGCTGACCGTTATCGTATTTCAACTCGCATTTTTCATACATTTCTATCTTACGGTCGATCTTTGCATTAAAACGAACATCCCATCTTTCGGCATCGGGCGGCGCAGGGATAGTATGCATTCGGGCAAGAATACGACCTGCGTCAAGACCGTAGGAATACTGTTTTTCAAAAGAATATCCGTTGATATACTCTTCGGCATCGGCACCGTCAATAAAGCTCTCGATCGTATAAGCACCGTCATCGCAAAGCCCTATTTCAACAGGCTTCGGCATCGGAATACCAAGAGCATAGACCTCTTTCATTTTTTCAAACTGACGTTTTCTTCGCTCATATTTTTCGGCAGGACAGATACGCAAAAGATATTTTGTGCCGTCCGAAACGGTAACACGGTATTTTTTATCGCCCGACCAACCTTTTTCGATAGGCTGACGGTGAATTATTGTATCGATCAACATGATTATTTCTTCCCTGATTTATTTTTCATAACGATTCTCAAAGAGATATACTGAATTTTACGGGTTTATCCTCGTGATAAATAACAGTTACGGTCTCGCCGACTGCGGGGCATCTGACACCTGCATTCAGCCATTTGTGTTTAACATACTCCTTACCGTCAACCGTATATTTTATTTTGACGATATGAGGAAATGTCGCACCGTCAAGAGGACCGAACCTTACGGATTTTGTATTAACCTTGAGCCACCACTGTTTTTTCGCAGACAGAACAGTGCCTTTTGTTTCTTTCATTTCAAAATATCCCCATTCATACCAATGTTTAAATAATATTATCATAGATTTGTGTCGTTTATTTAACATATATGAAGCACAAGTATCACAAAACCGCCGATAAAAATCTCATCGGCGGCTCTTCTATTATTATTTAACTTCCGTGCCGCCCCATTCGATAACAGTAAAACCGTTTCTTTCGGGCGCATTGAGAACTTGCTCGGGGATCTCAACGTGACTGTCAGAAGCTTTGTATGCCATAAAAACTCGGATAAGCGTATCGGGTTCGGGGAAGATCTCAAGCTTTGCGGCATCCGTATAAACATCGGTCTGGAACGAAATAATATTGTACGGATTTTCCTGCATCAAAGGAAGCCAGTAAACTATGAATTCATTCGCTTCACGGCGATTGAGACCGAGCGAAGAAAGAGCATCTTCAAGGAACTTTGCGGTATCTTCGCCTTTTACACAGAAGCCCTCGGAAAAGCCGTATTTCGCATAAGTTTCGCCTTCCCAATAAAGATAATTATACGTCTGCCCGTCTTTATCCGTAAGCATGCCGTCGGGCGATGCGGTAACGTGCCAACCGTCATTATACGCAGGGTAAGTGCATGTAAGACCGCCGTCCAATGTTAAATAAACATCAACATCAATCTCTTTTTCGGGGTAAAGATAAATAACGGGCTTATAGTAAACACCAGCTTCAGCCTCCCACTCTCCGCCCTCAACAGTCAGAAAATCGACTTCGATGCGCTGAGTCTGACGGTCAAAATAAGCGTTCTCGTAAGTGCAAACGACCTGATCGCCGACGCACCATTCGTCCGACAGAACGCCGTTGAGTTTGATCTGATAAGGCATCGGGACTGCTGTCCTCGCAAAGAAGCAATTTGAATAGATCTCGGTTATGATAATATCTCCGAAAAGGCTGTATTCGGGCTGCTCCGCTGTTTCTTTATCGAGCCAAACATCGTTATACTCGGATATTTCGGGCTTTTCGGGGATATCGACCTCTGTATTTTGGGGATCATCCGTATTCTTGATATCAATTTTTGAGGATTCCATCTTCCAGAGTTCGTCGATCGACTTATTTTTATTTTCACCGAAATAAACGACCGTATTTTCGTATACGGGACCGCCTTCGCCGCCGGGCACATCGTAAAGCCTGTGCCAGTCAACGATCTTATATGTCAAAGCGACATATTCCCTCGTACCCCCGTCATCATATGAATCCCCCGGGATCGGAACAAAAAGCACCGCAAGAATTGCAACGACCGCAATAATGGGAATCAATATTTTTTTATTCATAATACAACATCCCTTTCAATTTTATCGATTTACTGTATTAGACCGAACGAAAAGGCAAAAAGTTCCGTATTATCTCCGATCTAACATAAAAAGACCGACAGTGATCTGCCGGTCGGGTACTGATGTTAAATTGTTATTTTTTATCAAAAGAAGGATTAATAGCGTAGAAGTTCTTACAATTAAGCCTATCCTGTGCTATCCTTAAGCATTCACCGAATCTTTGGTAATGGACGAGTTCACGTTCACGCAAAAAGCGGATCGGATCTCGAACGTCCGCATCATCGGCAAAGCGAAGGATGTTGTCATAGACAAGACGTGCTTTCTGTTCGGCAGCCAAGTTTTCGCTGAGGTCGGCAAGGACATCGCCGGAAGAAGCGATCATGGCGGCTGTAAACGGTTCGCCTGCGGCGCTTTGAGGATAGATACCGGTCGTATGATCGACGAAATAATCGGCAAAGCCGCACTTTTCGACTTCTTCGACACTCACGCCTTTTGTCAGCTGATAAATGATCGTACCCACCATCTCGAGATGCGAAAGTTCTTCATTCCCGATGTCCGTAAATGCCGCCCTCAGCTCTTCATACGGCATTGCAAAGCGTTGGCTGAGATAGCGGAGCGAAGCGCCGAGTTCACCGTTCGGGCCGCCGTACTGACTTGCGATGATCTTTGCAAGCTTCAGGTTCGGGCGTTTGATGTTGATGGGATACTGTAATTTCTTTTCGTAAACAAACATTTTTCTGCCTCCTTAATTTTCCCACGGCCACGGACTGTCTATCCATTGCCAGCAATCGCCGTTAATGGGAGCGAAAATATCGAGAGGACCGTATTTTTGTTCGTAGAGTTTTTTGAGTTCGTTGTATTTTTGAGTATATTTACGCATTGCTTCGAGCGCTTTTTTGTCGTGCGGATGAGTGTCAAGGTAAAGATTGACGTCAACGGCGGCAAAATGCTGTTCGCAGATGTTCTTTTTGAGCTGCTGCTGTTCGGTCATTTAAGTCCGCCTCCCCTCTCGCCCTTGAAAGGCAGATCGAGGTCTTCGAAAAGAGTGCCTCGGCAAAGAGCTTTTTCTGTATCGTAAAGGTTTTTGAATTTCTGCATGGGAACATATGCCATAGCAAGAGGAAATCTGTCCGCAGCGGAAAAATCACACGAAAAGCTGTCATTTTCGTCTTTTTTCTTTAACGGGCAAGAGCATCCGCCGAAAAGATCAAGCATTGTGGGAATACATTCTTCGGTCGGGCTCATTATCATTTCATTCATATTATCATTCCTTTTTATTAATTTTCTTGACACGGCATCAGCCGTATCTGTTAATAATATATTCCCAAGCGACAATATATGCTAATTTCTTACAAATGCTTGACATCAGCCTCAAATCGTATTATAATTAAAGAAAAAAGTATTGGTATATTATAATGATCAAGAAAAACGATATTATAGAAGTTAACATAACGGATGTAAGCTTTGCGGGGCTCGGTGTTGCGTCATATTCAGACGGCGAGCTTGAAAATTTTATAATCTTCATACATAATGCGATCCCCGGCGACCGCATCCTTTGCCGTATTGTAAAAACCGAAAAGAAATTCGCTTACGGCATAATCGAAAAGATCCTTGAACCGTCATCTTCAAGGATAGAACCGCCGTGCCCGACTTTCGATAAATGCGGTGGCTGTGTTTATCTTAACATGGACTACGAAACGGAGCTTGAGATCAAACGAAGATCCGTTATCAACGCTTACAGAAGAAGCATGACGGATTTTCCCGATCCCCTTGAAACAGCGCCGTCGCCGACTTTGTCTTTTTACAGAAACAAGGTCATATGCCCTCTTTCGCAGAATGGTAAGTTTGGGTTTTACGCAAGAGCAAGTCACCGCAATATCGAGAACAATGACTGTTGTCTGCAGGACAGATCATTCAACAAATTCCTCGTTGCCGCCGAAAAATATATTGCGGAAAACAGCGTTGAACCTTACGATGAAGTGACAGGCAAAGGTCTTTTCCGACAGCTTTACCTTAGAGCCGCAAGATCGACGGGCGAGGTATGCGTATGCGCTGTTATAAACGGCAAAAAACTCCCCAACGAGAAAGCTTTTGCGGACGAAATGGCAAAGAACGGAGCAACGAGCGTTTATATAAACGAAAATACGACAAGAGGCAATACTGTTCTCGGAAGAAATTTCCGCCTGATCTACGGCAAAGAACGTATTACAGATACTCTTTGCGATGTTAAATACGAAATAAGCCCCAGAGCCTTTTATCAGATAAACAGAGAACAAACGGAAAATCTTTACTCTTACGCTCTCGACCTTGCGCAGATAACACCCGAAGACACGGTTCTGGACCTTTTCTGCGGAATTGGAACGATAACTCTTCTTGCGGCAAAGCGAGGCGCAAAAAGAGTTGTCGGCATAGAGATCGTTGAAGAAGCGATAGTCGATGCGAAAAAGAACGCAAAGCTCAACGGAATAACGAATGCCGAATTTTTTGCCGCAGATGCCGCAGACACGCTGAAAATAGTCGAAAAATGCGGCGGCTACCCCGATATAATCATCGTTGACCCTCCGAGAAAGGGACTTGGCACGGAAGCCGTAAATGCGATTGCACGCCTCGACCCGAAGAGAGTGGTCTACATCAGCTGCAACCCCGAAACGCAGGCAAAAGACATCGTTGCCCTCTCCGAACTCGGCTACACAATGGGCGGCATCAAACCCTTTGATATGTTCCCGAGAACACAGCATGTGGAGACGGTATGTTTATTGTCCAAACTTAATGCAAAGCAACATATCGAGATTAACTTGGATATGGATGAGCTGGATCTGACCGATGCAGAGAAGAAAGCCACC
>SVMP01000207.1 GCA_015067385.1 Oscillospiraceae bacterium
CGGTAGCCTTAATTTTACCGTTGAACGTTCCGGCAAATCCCTTATAGGATCTGCGGCATCCGGCGAGGGTCTTGTAAATGTATACAGAGGAACAGGTAAAGTTCTTCTTGCTCCCGTAAATAATTGATCAAATAATTGATGTTTGAATAATTTATCTCCTGATCGGTAATAATATATATAAGATATATTTTACCGTTCGGGAGGTTTTTTTATGAGCAGATCATACAGAAATAAAACAGGAGCGCTTCTTACGCTTTTAAAGGATAAGGGGTTTTACATTGTGTTATCCCTCTCTCTTTTAATGGTCGTTTTTGCGGCTTTTATTGCATTGTCATGGGACGATTCTCCGGAAAACAGCGGCGCTGACCGCATAATTTATGCGGAGCCTCTTGATCCCGATTATGTACCCAATTGGCCCGAGGAAGATGTTTCAGATAATGTTTCTGTTATGCAGGAGGGCATAACTGTAGATGTCCCTCTGGAATCAGAGATCGAAGAAATCGAAACGGTTTCGCTTCCGTTGAAGTTTTATGTTCCGGTAAACGATGAGGATATTGTTTCTGTCAATGAGTATTCGGGGTCAATGCCTGTCTTTTCCGAGACACTCGAAGATTGGCGTCTTCATAAGGGTATTGATTATATAACAGACGAGCCTTGCGATGTCTTTGCTTCTGCTGATGGCATCGTCGAAGATGTTTATGAAGACGGTTTTATGGGAACAACTGTTCTTATTCTTCATAATGATGGGACAAGAACAGTCTATCAGTCTCTTTCGCCTAATGTTCGTGTAGTTAAAGGTATGGAGATTTTTTCGGGTGAAATTATAGGGAAAACAGGGGAAAGTGCGGAAAACGAGCTTTTAGAGGGCTGTCATCTGCATTTTGAAATGATAAAAGACGGTGCAAATGTCGAGCCGACGTTTGAATAATATTTGTGCAGGGGAATGTGGTTTTTGCAACATTCCCCTGCATGTCTGTTTAAAAAAACTTTCATCAAAAAAAAGATCAATAAATCATAATTAAAATCTTTTTTCAATATATTTTACAGTTTGATATAGGCTGTTTTATATGTTGTATAAACAACCATTCCGGGCTTTCCGCCCGGCTGTTTTTTTACATTTTTTATTTCTGTGTAATCAACTGCGACCAATCCGCCTGTACCTGCTTTGCTGTTTTTTGCGGCTATTTCAGCTGCTTCATTAAGCGTTGAATCAGGCACTTTTTCTCCGTTTGCCGCAACAACAACGTGAGAGCCCGGATATTCTTTGGTATGGAACCAGATGTCTCTTTTGTCTGACATTCGAAGCGTGAGATAGTCGTTTTGCAGATTGTTTTTTCCTATATAGATCGTAAATCCGTCGGCTGAAACAACAGAGGGAATTTTCGGGGAATAAGTTTTCGGTTTTTTCGGGTTTTTCTTCGATTGGCTCTTTTTCATATATCCGCTTTCGCTCAGTTCGGCTCTTATTTCGTCAACATCAGCGGATGTTTTTGCCCTGACAAGCTCCTCGAATACGCTGTCAAGATAAATAAGCTCTTTTTCTCCTTCGGGAATTTGAACATTCAGAATTTCGAGCGCAGTAACAGCTTTTTTATATTTTTTGTAGTATCTTTGAGCGTTTCTTGCAGGCGTAAGTGCTTTATCGAGTTCAACAACTGTCTCCTGCGGCGGATCTTTTGTATAATCCATTAACGAAGCTTTTTCCTGACCTTGTTTAAGCAGATAAATATTTGCTGTTATAAGATCTCCCATGTCTTTGAATTTTAATGCTTTTTCGCATTCCGCAATATCCGCGCGCTGTGCTTCTATCTTTTTTGCAATTCTTGTTTGAGCGTTTGTTATAACTTTTAATATGTCGCCGGAAAGACGTTTTACATGCTCCTGTTCGTCTTTTTCAATGTAAAATGCTTCGATCGCTTCCGAAAATGTTTCGTATGTTTTAACAAGAGAATTAGAGCCGTACTGACCGATCGTTTTAAAGTAAAATTCGATAGGTTTACCGTCAAAAATAACGCACGGTGAATATTTATTCTGGGTAAGTGTTTCGTTTAACATTTTCAGCGAAAAAATAAATTTTTCCTTCTGTGCCTGCGTGAATTCGGAAAGACGTGTATCTGTCTGTCCTGTTGCAAAATAAACGGTTTCCCTTGATATGAGCGGAGAAAAACCGAGATATTTGTCCGTTAAATATTTGTCGGCTCTGACATTCAGGGTAAAATCAATGTCAATATTCTCTCCGTCAAAAACTTCCTTTTCCTGCTTTGGCGGCAATTCATACGGCAATGCAGGGAGAACCTGACGTTTTGATGATGTCGTATAGTCTACTTGACGTAAAGCATCGATTATCAACCCTTTTTCGTCAACGAAGATTATATTGCTGAAATGTCCCATTATTTCAATAATAAGCTTCTTTTCAACAATATCGAAAAGCTCGGTTTGACATTCGAATGTTAAAATAACAGTTCTTTCAAATTCGGGCTGTGTTACGGATACAAGCCTTGACGGCTGAAGATGCTTTCTGAGTAACATGCAGAAATTGGGCGCAACTATGGGGTTCTCATATGTGTTTTCCGTTATGTTTACTCTTGCTCCCTGCGGATTTACGGAAATAAGCAGTTTGAAATTTTTATTTGAGTTTCTTATATTTAATATGATCTTATCTCTCTCAGGCTGAAATATCTTATCTACCTTACCTCCCGAAAGAGATTCTGAAAGTTCGTTTACAAGTGCGTGAACGGCAAGTCCGTCTAAAGCCATGATAGTCCTCCGTCTGTTCTCAGACGATTTTTTTATTTACCGTATTTACGGCATTCCCAATAATCAAGCGAATTATTGTGTTTTTATTAAGTAAAGTATACTTTATTCTTATGTGAAAGTCAAGTTTTTTTCTGAAAAATCAAATTATTTTAAAATATAT
>SVMP01000031.1 GCA_015067385.1 Oscillospiraceae bacterium
TCGGGTGTTCCGTCTTCATAGTTTGAAGCGTAAATGGCGGTATCCCATTGACTTTTGTTCATTTTCACAGTATAGGTTCCAACTGTGTAAGTTTCAGAAGATCCCTCAGCTTCGCCAAAAGCATAATAGTTGCCATTAATAGTTGCGCCTTTCACAATATAATTAGCATTGTTTGGAGCAGATACGGCAATATTGTTTACTTTATATTCAGCAGGAGGGTTTTTACCGTGAAATTCACATTCCCATTTCTCGATTGTTGTATTGACAGAAGTAACAGGCTCATCTCCGGAATAGAAAAGCTCGGTGTAGCAATCATCACAGCAGTATGCACTCGCATAGAAATCCATGCCCTCGTCAATGGTGACTTTAATATCTGTTTTTTCCTCAGGTATATCCGGCTGCTCGGGGATAACTGCCTCGCCTGTTACCATTACAGTAGCGCTGGCAGGAGAGGAAACAATGGCATCCGGAGACATGTCAATACCTTTACCACCCCTACACCATATATAATAAGTACCCTGGTCGGAGAATGTAATATTTGCAATACCATTGTCATCGGTGGTAACAGAATCAATAGCATCACCTATGGCGGTTCCGTAATATACTGTATATCTGGCTTCGGCAGTTTGGCTATCAGAACCGCCCATGCCGCCGCCAACACGGATCAATTTAACGGGAAAAGCTTTTCCTGTTTCAGCAGAATATGAAAGATTGATTTCATCGTTTTCATCGGTAAAATAGTGAAAACCGTAAGCTGAGTCAGCATAGAAGCTCCAATCCGTATAATGAGCCACTTCTATGAAATCGCCTTCGGAAAGGACGATACGATCGGCAGTAAAACCCCAGCCGTTTTCATCTGCGGGATACGCACCGTTGTAGTTATAACGGAGGTTTTCATCTTCAAAGCCGAAGAGACCGCCGGCAAAATAAATACTGCCTGCGCTACCGGTTACGTTAACATCGCTCCAGTCAAGCCCGCAAATAACTTCGTGAACATAAATATAAAGATGAAGAAGAGTGATCTCATAATTACCGTCGCCGTCTTTATCGTAAAGATAATCGGAAAGACCGTAAGTATCAAGATCGATTGAATTAAGGTCATCAAGAGCCACTGCACGGTATGCAAGAGGAGCTCCGTTTTTGTCGTTAATAAAGTCTGCGTCATGGCTTGCAGAGATATAAACATATTCGGGAGTATCTGCAAAAGCAATTGTCGGCATAACGCCGATGATCATAAACACCGCAAGAACAAGGCTTATAAACTTAGTTGCGATATGAGTTGAGTTTGTTTTCATGTTTTTTTCCTTTCGTGATAAGTTTTTATTGTAAAGAGAGAAATGCGGTTTAATTTGCCTCCTTTCAAAAACCGGCAAAACAAAAGAGTGCCGGAAAATACTGTCATAACAGATTTCCGAACGCACTCTCCTCACCAAGAAGCATTCTCAAATTTACAATACGGAAAGGTTTCTGACTTATGATGCAATCGCTTCGAAAGATCAAATACAGAAATGGGGGTTGTTTCGGATTCGTACCGAATTTCCTTTTTCTACTCAGTATACAACTTTTCAATCCGTATCGGATTATAAACAAAAAATATCAGTTGCCGCTTGCTTCGTCATTTTCTGATTTTTTACGTGCGGCTATTTTTTGCGCGCTTTGCGCGGATACGTTTTTCTTTATTTTTCTGCAGTTTTCCATCATCGCGGGGCGGTTTTATTTCAGCTGTTTCAAGAGCCCTTGGCCACGGTCCGAGGAAAGCTTTTATTGCAACGACTTCTCTGTCGGAAAAATCTGAACGCTGCGGATAGCGCGACAATCCTGAAGATTGAAGATCGTTATATTTATTTTTCAACAGCGAAATGCAATCCTCTTTTGAGTATTTTTTATCCGACATGATACCTCCGAAAAATAAAAAAGCTTTTTTACTGTAAAAACAATAAAAAAGCGTAGCAATTCAGTCGATATATGGTTCTGATCAAACACCGACGAAAATGGCTACACTTTTCATATCCAAAAATGCTTATACCTTCGCGTGTGTCTGGTGGGTATTCCGACTTATGAGAAAAACTCAATTACGGTAATGACGGTTGCGACGGATTTACACCGAACTTCCCCCTGATCCTTAAACGGAACCAAACTGCGAGAATATTTAATTTTATTTACAGGAAAGATAGTATCATACAAATTTGAAAAAATCAAGACCTTATATGAAAGTAGCTATATTTTTACAAAAATAGCGTTAAATTACAAGGATGTCATAAACTCAAAACCGGTCTTTTTCGGAGTCTCGGCTTTAAATCCGTTTTGACAAGGTGATGCTTGATATCACGGTTAAAAACAGAATGAAAACAATATCGGTCTTCCTTGACATTATATTACTATATGATGTGCATAGAATAATGATATAAAAAAATATATAAAGTTAATTTTAAATGTTAAACAGATAATTGACGACGAAACGTTAAGATCAAACAAAAAAATTACAGAAAAAAGGTAAAAGATATTTGAGAACGAAACGACGAATATGTAAGCTTTCAGATAGTCAGTATAAAAAATGTCTATCTTCGGACTTATGAGGTAATCATTATTGATATTCTCACACTTTTTCGTTAAGTGAGATAGACCCCTTTTCGTACAGGACATTGTATGCGATAATCATAACCACCAGCAGTGTGTTATGATTAAAAGACTCCGTTACATTTAACTCCGCTAACATATTCACTCCTCCGAACCAAATCCTCCACAGTAGTTGAGTATCCGCCGTCCGATGACGAACACCTTGTACGTCGGGTTCGGTACAACTGCTTCTGTTTTAGGAAGATTTGTGAGCATATCCCCTATTTTATCCACCATTTTTGGCAGAGGTTCGCCTCCACCATGTAGTGTATAAAAAATTTACACCGAAAAACGCAGGAAAACCTGCGTTTTTTTTCATTTATTCGCTTTTCAAAAATCGGTTTTTAAGTGCAAAAAGAGACAATCCGCCGTTTTTACCTTTTGAGTGAGACGAATCCGTAGCTTGTAATAAAATTGAATAGTATGTTAGGCAAACCGCTTTATAAATGATTCTTTCATGCATATAAAAGAATGTTTTAGTAACTAAAGCATTCATTTAGTTATTAAACGATATGCCGTTATTGACTTTATCATCAACATAATATATAATGGGGACAGATTGAGGGGCCTGCAATACTAAATCATAAAGGAGAAACGCAATATGAAACTTCTCATAGGTGAAAAAAATAAGCTATTACAGAAAGCAGAAAAATATGACTCAAGAACAGCTTGCTAATCAGATCGGTATTTCTGCACAGGCTGTTTCGGGCTGGGAAAGAGAAGTGGGCTATCCTGATATCACACTTCTTCCCGGTATCTCACATGCACTTGGCGTTTCAATCGATGAACTGATGGGAAATGATGAGATCGGAGTAAGAGATGATATCAAAAACTTTTACGAGAAATTCTGGAGACTTGATAGCTCAGAAAAATTGAAGCTTGCTTCAGAATATTATCATAAATATCCTGATAAATATGAAATTGCAGATACTCTCATTGAAGTATTGTCGGACTGGGGCTTCGCAAACACTCCGAAATACTTTTCTCTGATGCGCGAAGCCTGTACAAGAATTATTGAAAACTGCACAGATAATAACATTCGGTTCAACGCGGTAGCGGCAATGAGCAGATGGGCGGAGGATGATGAGGCGGAACGCTGGCTTAATATGAATCCTAAGCTATACGGTTATATTCGCGGAGAGGTACTTGAAGGAAGATTGCTGAACAAGGGAAATTATGAGGAAATGAGGCAGCAGAGATATAAAAATAATCTTAGCCTGATGCTTCACGCTGTATCTAAAGCAGTGGAACCCATGGAGACTCCCGAAGAAGCTGTCGGGCATTACGGGTACTTAAGAAAATTAATACAAACCTTCGGGGAAAAAGGTGATGTTCCCGACGGATGGCTTTGTAAGTATGCTTACATCACGATGAAGAATGCGGCGGGGCTTTTCAGCGTAGGGCGCATCGAAGAAGGATTTATACTCTTTGAGGAATCCATGAGTGCATACAAAAAGTACTTTGAACTTCCGGACGATGTTCCACTATCCTTGGGCGCACCCGGCTTTTTCGGAGACATAGCTGTAAAGAAATATACTGTTTCCGGGTTATGTGACAGTTATACGGTAGATTTTGAGGCCTCTGCGTACTATATGCAGAATGCTCCGTTTCTGTATTACACATTGACTGAAGATTCCGGTTTGCTAGGCTCTTTCGAAACAGTTAGCAATGATCCGAGATTTATTAAAGCGGTGGAAGAAGCAAAATCGCTTGCAGATGAGTGGCTTAAAAAGCGAGGAGAGTAAGATTATCCGAAAGGGAAAACCACATCTTTTCTGTATAACGTAGTCAGTTTTTATCAAACAATTGATATTATATGAAAATACGCCTCACAACCCAATTAAACGGTTATGAGGCGTATGGCTTTATAGCGGCACGAACTGAGTTTAGAGTACAAAAAATTGAAAAACATAAAAATTTTGTTTTTCATTCAACTACTCATCATTTCGAACACTGTCTCTCCATGTTCCTGTTTTACGCTGCTCCGGCTGAGGAGTATAGGGGAGATCTTTCAACTTTTTCTGTTTCTCCTCTTCTGCTACAGATTGCTCTGTTTTTAAAATCGCCTCCGAGTTTTCGTAAAGTGCGCGTCTTCTTCCGATGAAATAGAAAAGAATTATAAGGCCGCAAAGCGTTGCAAAAAAGATCGCAGAACAGAGAGTATACGGTAAGCCGAGTTGCAAAAAGACATGGCCTACGGGACAGACATTAAATTTCGGTTTAATTACTTTAACGATCGGGTCGGCAAAGAAGCAGACAACCGCAGAACCAATAGCAATTAAAGAATATGTTTTAAGAGAATATCTGCCGTAAAAACTGTCTCTGTAGCCGTCTCGTATAGACTGTAAAACAGCGAAAACGAATGCCAAAGGAATCTGTATGAACATTTCTATAAGAAAACGTGTTTTTCCGGCATAACTAACTATATCGAAATATTTAATAAATTCTAATATGAAATCAAGAATCGAGCCAAAAAGCAATATAAAAATCATAGGGCAGACAAAATAATAAGCAAATAATATTTTTGCAATGCGTACAAGCATATCCGAAAATGATAATTTTCCCATGATAATCCTTTCTATAAATAGAAATTTATAAATTTAATTCATTTATCAATACCCCAGCCCGACTATCTGATTATCGGAGAGAGGTCTCGAAGAATAGACGACAATATAATAACCTTCCGGCACGCCCATATCGATAGCGGCTTGACTGTCGTTTGATTCAAGTACACCCACCGTATGTTTTAGGACTCCATATCTCTGTCCGTTCGTGCCATCGACCTCAATAGCCGTAAAAAGAGTATACGAGCCGTCACCGTTCGGTGTTAACGCATAAGTGGGAACGATTGTTCCGTATACATCGGAAAAGCTTCCGAGTTTAACGCCGGCAGTATAACCTATAAGTATTTCGGGATCGTTTTCGAAAACACAGTCAACTATGACATTATCGCCCGCGACCTCATAGCCTGTTATCTCTGCGTTAAGCTTTGCGGTCTTTATTTCTTCCTCATTATTCTTTACAACCTCAATAAAAGCATCGCTGTTTTCATTGAAATAATTCGCTTCGCTTATCGGAACAGTAACTCTGACCGTCAATTCCGATTCTGGATCGGATATCGAGAACAGTATATCGTTTTCATACATACGGATTCCGTCCGCAGTAAATAATTCGGAGATATATCCGTCTGTTTCGGCTTTTATAACAGTGCCGTCGGTATATTTAAGAATTTCATCCCCGACAGAAACATGAGAATAAAGATTTACAAAAACTCGTTCTACGGTAACATCTTTATCTGCTCTGAAAGAAATACTGTTTGATGGTAAAACCATCCCCTCGGCATAAACCGTATGTTCAATCTTGCCGAATTTTTGAGTGTCTGTCTGTATTTTGGTTATATTGTTATTTTCAATAGTCTTTGCGAAATATGAAAACATACCGACAGCAAAAAAGAACACTATTAACAATATCAAAAGAAGCTTTTTCATTTTAAACCTCCAACAATTCAGCTTTGATTATTCCATCAAGTATATATTCATCGCAAATAAAGCAGATAAGGATCGGCGGAATAATGAACAGTAACGCAAAGACGAACGAGCCAGGTGTTGAAAGTCCCGATAGCCTCTGCATCATGACAGCCAACGGCATATTTTCAGTACTTTTGATGAATACGACCGCTTGTTCAACGATTGTCCACTGTTCGATAAAGCTTAAAAACAGAACCGTTACTATTCCGTTTTTCGCCGACGGAACAACGATATGGATAAGCGTCTGAACAGAGTTCGCGCCGTCGATCTTCGATGCTTCTATTATTTCATCGGGGATCTTTTTCATGGATTGCGTCATTATGCATATTCCCAACGGGTAAAAAACCGATGTCAGAACAAGGGAAGCGATATTATCCAACAAGCCGATATCGTTAAAAAGAATATACTGCGGCGCCTGAATGACCTGAAACGGGGTCATCATGAGGATAACGTAAAGGATGAACAATGCGTTTTTAAACGGGAAATTATGCTTTGCAAATCCGTAACCTGCCATCAAGGAAAGAATAAGCTGAAAAATGACGGACGGGACGGTGGTCAGAATAGATATCCAAAAGGAATGAAGAAATTTGTATGAATAAAGAAAGGCATGCACATACTGATCTAAAGTGAAATTATCGGGAACCCAATGAAAAAACTTTTTTTCGGCTATTCCATAATAAACATTCAGATCGGAAGCGCTCATAAACGAGTTTGTAAACAGAAAGATCAAAGGGAAAAGGATAACAATGCTTACGGTTATGAGCATCGCGTAACAGATTATCATATACGGTAATTTTGTTTTCTGTTTCATTTTCTCTTCTCCCTTCTGCGTTGTATCAGATATATCGCTAAAAGTACAGCCATTATTCCGAGAAACAGTATTACCGATGCCGCGGAAAGCCGTTGATAGCTTAACGAGCTATAATTGTTCCTCAAATAGTGCTGGATCATATAGATCGATTCATGCGGATATTCGCCGCCGATATAATACGCTTCACGGTAAATGTGGAACGAGTTTATCATCGTGAATATAAAGACGAGAAACGACGTCGGTCGCAGAAGCGGTTCTGTAATATACCGAAACTCCTGAAACTTCGATGCACCGCAAATTCTAGCTTCTTCATAGAATCTCGGATCGATCTCGCATATACCGGATATATAAAGAATGACGTTATAGCCCGTATATTTGAAAAGAAAAAGCAAAACAAGTATCGCAAAGGCATACGGTGAATCAATATAGTTTGTTTCGCTGTTAAGTATACTGCCGAGTATGCCGCCGTCACCGAACAGTATGCCGATGAATAACACCAAAGATGCTGTCGGTATAACTAACGGCAAAACAAATATCTTTTTGAACAACGTATTTCCTTTAAAATATTGCGAAACGAGAACCGCAAAGAATAATGAAATGATCATTATCAGGGGGAATGTTATGACATAAAACTTGACCGTGTTTTTTATCGCCAACTGAAATGCTTCGCTGTTAAGAACTCTTATGTAATTGTCAAAAGCCACGAATGTATCATCAAAAACGCCTTTTGTGAAAGAATATTTAAGGCTTGTGATAAACGGATATAAATAAAACAGCGCTATGCCCAGAAAGCTCGGCAATATGTACAATAAGCCGATCCACGAATTCTTTCTTTTCATAACACTCCCCTCTTTCCTTTTAAATGATCGTTTTTATTCCTGAAGATATCTGTTTATACTTTCTTCGTATTGTTGAACGGCTTCCTCAATGCTCTTTCCGTTTTCGATACCGGACATGATAGAACTTACCATAACCCATACATTGCCATCAGGCAAAATACAGTTGCTTACGTTGTCTAAAATATCGAAATAACTATCGAGGAACTCTTGAGGCATCTGATGATATTCGCGTTTTTCAAATTCTTTGCTCTTTGTTACATCAGAATAGACTTCTTTAAGCTTTTCGTTGTATTTTTTATTGACTGAAATACCGCTAACTCCAGCATTCCAAAGATCAAACTCGATAAGAACATTATCATAGTTCATCATAAAGCTGACAAATTTATATGCCGCTTCTAAATTAGGAGATTGACTGAGAATTGCAAGACTTTGGGAAACATAGACATTCGAGTCCTCAACACCGTCATAATTGGGATATTGGATAATAGCAATATCTTTATCATAATGTGCTTTAACTATATACGAAACGTATTCAAGTTCATTTAATTCCTGCGTATATAAATTGGCAAAGTTATTTGAAGAAATGAACATTGTATCGCCAACCCCGAGCATATCTGTAAATCCGGAGCTGTATTTGGAGTGATCAAGTGTCGGGTTGTATGGCGCAGGATAAACTTCGAGATACATATCAAGCATATCGTAGAATTTATCGTTGATTACCGGAACATGAGCGTAATCTTTAAATTCAAAATCACAGCCCAAAGTATACATCCAAGGAAAGAAAGCAAACGTCCAATTAGAAAAGACAAGATCTTTACCCAGTTCTTTACCTTCAAATAAAGCCATTACGCTGTCATTAAATTCGCGAAGAGTTGCGCCGTCTTTATACGCTATTTCATTGTTTGCAAGAAAATCTTGTGTTGTTACAAGGGTCGGCAAAGAATGTTTTAACGGCATGATGAGCTGTTTACCGTCAATAATACCTGCATCCATTACGATCTTATTATAATCGTCCCATTTAAGAAGTCCGCCGTATTTTTTATCGAGTTCGTTAATATCTGCAAAAAGACCGTTTTCGGCAAGTTTGTAGACATTATACGTATCGAGTGTGTCGAAAAAGATGACGTCTGCAGCATTGCCCAAAGGGAGATCGGTCTTCAAATAATCGAATATATACTCATCCCAATTTTCGTAATTTTTAACATTAACTGTGATCTCGGGATATTCTTTTCTGAATTCATCAATAAATAAATTGTATGTCTCTTGGTTTGCTCTGTATGTAACGAGATTAAGTTCCAACTGCTTCGGTTCTTTTGTTTCCTGAACCGGATCGTTATTTTCGTTATCGATATTCTCGTCAATATCTGTATTTGAACATGATACAGATAGCAGCATTGCTGTGATTAGCAAGAAAACCGTTAAACTTTTTAATAAATTGAATTTCATTTTTTAGATCCTACCTTTTTATTTGATTTAAGATTGCTTTAGTTTCTAAAGCTCCTTTCATAAGTACTAACGTTAAACAAACTTTGATTATATAACGTTATTATATTTTAAAGACAAATAACAAATGGAAAAGGTTGGGTGCGTCATAAAAAATTTACAATTGATTTTATCTGCAACAGTAATTCTCAAAAAAATAAAAGTTTTACGCTGTTTTATAGACACAGTTTTTATTTTATGATATAATTAACTTAAAACGACCCAACCTTTTTGCTTCGAGAAGTGTCTATTTATTGATGATAAGTCACAATATCGATTTTTGAACAAAGGAAAGGATAGTGCAAATGTATTATCTAAACGAAAATGATGAAAATTTAGTAATGTACACGCTTGCCGGAGAGCAAAAAGCGTATGAAGTTTTAGTTTCACGATACAGAAAGACTGCCGTAGCTGCCGCATTGTCTGTCACAAAAAATTCTTTTATGGCGGAAGATGCGGTGCAGGATGCTTTTGTTACGGCATGGATGAAGCTTAACACACTGCAAGACCCGAAAAAATACGGTGCTTGGGTAAGTCGAATCGCAAAAAATTGCGCCATAAATATGATAAACAGATACAAAAATTATCTTCCGATAGAAACAGAAGATAATGTTGATCTGACTGCAGATGCCGCATCCAATCCCGAAGAACTTTTGGAGATATCGGAAGACAGAGATGATGTAAATAAAAGCATAAAATCTCTGCCTGACAGGACTCGTCAGATCATCTATTTGCATTATTACGACGGGCTTTCGGTTGCGGATATTGCCGATAGAATGAATATTTCCGAAGGAACGGTAAAATGGCAGCTTCATGACGGAAGAAAGCGTCTGAGAAAAGAACTGAGCGCTATGAATGAAAAATACAGCGACACTCTTGTACAGCGTGTCATGAAGAAGGTTGAAGAGTTAAAACTTTGGCAGATCAAAAACAATAAAAACGATTTTGAAAAAATCTACAAAGATGTCCTTAAAGATATTGAGGAGCTTCCCGAATCCAAGCAAAAACAACACGCACTTGCAGATGTAATGATGCGAGGATGGTGGTGGCTCAACGGCAAAAAGAACGATGCATTATTTGAACGTATAACAAACGCCGCAATAGAAGGTAAAAACGAAGATGTAATGAGATTCATCGTTACAACAGAAGATACAAAGGTTTACGGAGAGGCACGAACCGATTTGATGAGGAATAAGCAAATTCCGCGTCTTGAAAAGGCAGGATTTGTTAAAACGCTGGGTAGAGAATGGTTTTGGCTCGGATATTTTCTTTTCCGCAGAGGTAAAGCAGATGAAGGATATTCTGCATATGATAAAGTCGAAGAAATTCTGGATAGAAACGAGGCTTATCGAATTCTCGTACCGTATGCGAAGAAAATGGAGAAAATCATTGAAACCGCCTATAAAAACAAAATGACACTCGATTATTTTGTAGGTGCTTCAACTGAAGAGTACCGTTATATAAACGGAAAAATAAAATTCTGGAGAAACGAATCGTTCGGAGAAGGAGAAGCTCGTTCGATCAATTCAGATCTTTTATATGTATTACGAAATTTATCTGCAAGTGACGATATTTTATTTGCCGATATTTCTGTCGGAGAAACATTTGAAGGAGCAGACGGAACAACTCTGACGTTTGTCTCGGACGATATATCGGTACAAACACCCATTGGTAAATTTGAAAACTGTCAGCTTTGGGAAACTCAAATGTGGAATGATATCGGGAAGATAAAATCCAAAAGTTATTATAAAGACGGAGTGGGAATTGTAAAATACACATGCAAAAGCGACGGTGTAGAAGAATCTATTTTGTTAAAAAATTACAGCATAAAAAGCGGTTCGGGAATTTTGCCTTTGGGAGAAGGAAATACATGGGAATATGCTTCGGAATACGATTCTGAAATTATTGACTTTGATCTGAAATATACCGTAGAATATGCAAACAATGAAAAATTCATCATTTCGACGTGGAAAAACATTGATCGTAAAAAATACGATGAAAACTCCTGGACAGAAATGATGGATAAAATAGTAAACAACTATTTTAAATATGATTCAAACGGAAACAGCCAGATAAACGACGTATCATATGAAATTAAGCAGGCAGAAAAGCTTGCCGTAACACCTATGCAAAAAGCCCATACTAAGGTAGCCGCATCGGTTATACGCAGAATAATGGACACCGATCCAACGCTTAATCCCAACAATACTGAGACAGGACATTGGAATTTCTTCAACATGATGCTGATAAAAAAAGAAGAAGACACACTGAAACCATCAATGAGTCTTCGTTGGCATTTTGAATGGAAGAACTTCGAACAAACGGATCTTGCGGAAAGACCTCTTCTCTTCAACAATATATTGGAAAATTTACGATATATGACCAACAATATCTGGTCAGACGAATGGCAGATCGGCACCTCCCCTATTGTTGAATACATCATGGGGGCTCATAATATCAAAACACAGATTGTATGCGAAGACGGCGGAACGGTAAAAACAAAGGCAGGAACGTTTAAAAACTGCTTAAAACTTTGTTTGAACTCTGAAGGATTTGAAGATCTGATCTTTTATATTACAGGGAAGAAAGTCTATTATTTTGCGGAAGGTATAGGAATAGTAAAAACAGAGAATGAATATTTTAACGGAGCAAAAACCGCCGTTTACGAATTGACCGAATATGAAGGTACAGGTAAAGGATACATGCCGATGGCTGACGGACTTTTTCGCAGGTATGAGGCTGTCGGACTTACAGACGGTTTTGTAGGCGGTGCAGAATATACTTATGTTGAAGATGAAGACGGTGATATCGTCATTTTCTCTAATCAAATAGGTATGAAAGAAAAGTTACCTCCGATAACGCAATACAGTTCGATTCAAGGCGAAATTATTGAAGAGAAGTTATGGGAAGAAGGCAAATGGCAAGAAGGACATATGAAATATGCCGAAAACAATTTACATCTCTTTCTTCATATGATAGCAAGACCGAGCCGTAACAGAATGAACGCCAAAAGATCAATTGAGATCAACGGATTTTATATGAATATGATGGAGAATTTCGGTCATAACGGAGAAGTTCCGCCCGCATGGTACGGTCTTTATTCCCGAACAGCCCTGATAAGATCAGCAGCACTGTTCGGTGACGGTAGAAAAGAAGACGGATACAATGCCCTTGACATTGCAGTAAGATACTGCGAAATGAATTCAATGTTTAAACCCGGTGACCTTCTTGAGACAGGAAATGAAGAAATGTTCTGTGGTATCAAATATGAATACGGAAAAGGGTTTATTATCCTCGGTGACGGTTCAAAAGAACCGATCTCATACGATTACCATCTGAGATTCAATACATCGGATCTGTTGTACCACCTTACGTGCGAACACGGTTGGGAATGGTTTAATTCCGTCAGAGAAGAGGAAAGATTTATAGAATATATACATAGGGTTCAAAACAGTATCAAAAAAACACCTAACAGATAAAGAACTACCTTCAAAAAAGAACGATAATTCTGTAATACTAAAAAAATATATTATTTTTTTTAAATGTGACCGATTCTGTGACCACCGCATGTTATAATATAACTATAAAATAACAACAACCAAGGAGTTTCCTTTTGATGAAAAAATCATATTTAAAAATAATTATTAATATAATAGTTTTAACTGTCTTTTTAAGTTTATTTTCACACAGCGCATTTGCGCAGATGGCGACCGGATCATATGATAATATATGGTACGGTGATGAACTTGCCGTCAATGTAAGAAAGGGAGAAAACGGATATACATTCATGTCCGTTTACGAAAATCCCCATCATGCTTATGAAATAAGCCATCATATATTTAAAAGCTCATACGGAAACAAAATCCCTCAGACATTTGTGTTGGTAGACTCCGAAGCATATGACAACAGCATTTGGTCTCCTAACGGTTTATATGATTTTTACAGCAGCAATTATGAAGTTCTTTACTGCTGTGATATTGAAACAGGCATTGAAAACGGCAAATATTACAAACGCATAAATCTTGAAGACAGCGAGTATTATTCTGCTGATGCAGCTACCAATATTCGTTCAATAGTTACAAATTCCTATCCCTACGTTTCATTGGAAGCTATGAAGAATGATCTCAGAAATTACGGTTTTCCGTATGCTGATGAACTTACCCGTGCAGATGCTATTGCAGCTGTTCAGATTGCGATCTGGACTTATGCCAACAATATTCCCGAAAACGAACGACTCACATATCTCACATCCCATATTCCGAGCAAATTCCCCAATTACGGAGGACTTATTCACGATTATTCCTCTGAATTGAATTTAGGAAATGTAAAAAACAAATACAACGATGAACAGGCAGCCACAAGAGTTGCTGCACTTGTTGAACATCTTCTCAGTTTAAACGCTACATATGCAGAAAAAAATCAGATAATCATAACCGAACTCGAAATAATTGAAGCAATTCCCGTTATAGCTACAGAAAACACGTTTACAGTTGCCCTTAAAGTAGCGCTCAACAATAGCGGAAGCGGAGTAAATGACAATATTTATATTAACGTATTTGCAGACAACAACCTGATCAAATCAGAAAAAGTTGAATATGGCAAGGAAATTTATGATCTTGTAGTGGAAGCTGTTCCCGGACAAACATTAAAAACAGTGGTTTCAGGATCACAGATGATTCCTCTCGGCGTCTATTTCTATGAAGCAGAGCCCGAAGATGTTTCCGGTGACGGTATCGCAACAGGCAGAGAACCCTCTCAAAATCTTGTTGGTGTTGCAGAAGGAATGACTGCTGTTCATGCTGAAAAAGAGGTTTTCTTCGGCAACGAAATAAAGAACGTATCAGCAGATATCAAACTCATCAAAACAAACGAGCTTGGAATGCCCTTAACAGGAGCAGGCTTTGATCTTTATCTCAAATCCGAAAACTCTACTTATTTTATCGGCACATACAATGTTAATGAAAACGGAGAAATATACATAGAAAATATTTTACCCGGTTCATATGAATTCATTGAAACAACCGTACCCTTTGGTTTTCTTCCTCTTGCAAACAGTGTAAAATTCACGGTAGACGAAATCGGTGCAGTCAACGTTGAAACAAACAACGAGGTTTCTGTTTCCGAAAACGGTGAAATACTTGTTAAAAATTACCCCGAAACAATTTCGATTTCCGGAGAAAAAATCTGGGTCGATGAAAACGATCACGACGGAAAACGTCCCGAAAGCATTACAGTAAGACTTTACGCAAACGGACTCGAGGTAAACAGCGTTATAACAAATGCCGAAAACAACTGGAAATGGTATTTTAATAATGTAAACAAATACGATGCCGGCTCCGAGATCTTTTACAGTGTTTCCGAAGATCCCATTGATTCATACGTATCCGAAATCTCCGGAAACGTTGCTGAAGGATTTGTAATCAAAAACATCCATATGCCCGAAAAAATAACAATCAGCGGATTTAAAACATGGGATGACAGCAACAACAGCGCAGGAATGCGTCCTTATTCCATAACGATAAATCTTCATGCCGACGGTGTGCTGATTGACAGTAAAACAGTAACTGAGTACGATAACTGGGCATGGAATTTCGGTGAATATGATAAATACGAAAACGGAAGAGAAATTCAATATACAATAACCGAAGATTCGGTTTACAGTTATGTATCTTACGTAAACGGATTTAATATTACAAATACATATATATCCGAAAAAACAAATGTTTACGGCATAAAATCATGGGTAGACAATGATAACAGCGACGGTATTCGTCCCGAATTTATAACAGTTTATCTCACAGCAAACGGTATTCCCGTAGATACGGCTGTTGTTTCCGCACAAACAGGATGGAGATTCAGTTTCAACAATCTCGACAGATACTATGACGGCAGAGAAATTACATATTATGTATATGAAGAACCTGTAGAAGGTTACACCTCCTCTGTTGCAGGTAGTGCGTTGTTTGGATTTATCCTCACAAACACTCATATACCCGAAACGGTTTCCGTACAAGGTTCAAAGACATGGATCGATGACAACAATGTATTCAATACAAGACCCGAAAGCATAACAGTTAATCTTTTTGCGAACGAAGAATATGTAACATCTAAAATCATATCACAAGAAGATAATTGGTCCTGGTCTTTTGATAATCTCCCCAGATACAATAACGGAGAAGAAATCACATACACTATATCTGAAGACCGTGTTGAAGGATATGCTACTGAGATCAATGGACATAATATTGTAAATACATATATTTACGAAGAAGAAGTCCTTGAAGAAATTCCGGATGAAGAAGTTCCCCTTGCAGGTAGCCCTTCAGATATTTCTGAAGAAGAAATCATGGAAACACTTGAAGAAATTCTTGAAGAAATCATCGATGAAGAAGTCCCCCTTGTAGACAATCCTATCACATCAGATGATCCGGAAACAGAAACAAACTTTATCATATTATTACCTGTTTCTGTAGCAATAGCAATTTTCTTCTGCATCGCAATATTTACAAAAAAAGTATCATTGGAATCAAAGAAAAACAATTGATCATTCAAAAAACATTAAATATGCACCTTTGATCATGAAATCAGAGGTGCATATTGATTTACAGAAGAAGTATATGTAAAGTAAAAATATAATTGTGAAATATTTGTTAATTATGCGTTTACCCTCTTTACAAACAGAATAATTTATGATATACTAGTCAAGTAGTCAAGAAGAGAACAAACTTCAAGACAAATTAAATATTCCTCGTTAGCTCAGTCGGTAGAGCGCATGACTGTTAATCATGATGTCGCTGGTTCGAGCCCAGCACGGGGAGCCAAAAAATTCCGTACACGCGAGTGTGCGGAATTTTTACTTTTTACCTTTTCACTCTTCACTTTTCACTAAATTGGCGTGTACGGAATTTTAAGTAAGAGGTAATAGTGAATAGTGAAAAAGTATGGTTGATTT
>SVMP01000032.1 GCA_015067385.1 Oscillospiraceae bacterium
GCAGGAGACGGGACTTGAACCCACACAAGCTTTCGCCCGCTACCACCTCAAAGTAGTGCGTCTGCCAATTCCGCCACTCCTGCGCGACTATGACATTATATCAGATTATGTTCGATTTGTCAATAGGTTTTTTTAATTTATTTTTCAACAAAATTGTGACAGGGTATTCGACCTAAACTCCCATCGATTTTATTCGAAATTCGGGTATCTTTGTTTTTTTGCGTATGAATGATTTTTAGGAAGCATTTGTTTTCGGCATTATTCTTCGCTTTTTGCAGTGGTATTATTTAACTTGTAAACTGTAAAAGCAATATCCGCACTTAATGTTCGCACAATTCTCCGTAAAGTGAATAAAAAAAAGACAAGCTTCATAATGAAACTTGTCTTTTGGTGCAGGAGACGGGACTTGAACCCACACAAGCTTTCGCCCGCTACCACCTCAAAGTAGTGCGTCTGCCAATTCCGCCACTCCTGCGTGCTTGTATATTATATCAGATTCCTTTTGTTTTGTCAATAGGTTTATTAAATTTATTTTTCAACAAAATTGTGACATCGTATTTCTCTTCATAAAGAAGTCTTCGGCAATTTGTATTGTAAAATTACATAGTAAATGTAATAAAAATCGTTGACTAAATTCAGTTTTTGTGGTATCATATTTACGGTTAAATATGATTTGGGAATGAATCAGTCATGAATAATGCAGAAATTTTGAAAACAGCGATGGCTCAGTCGGCGATCGATCTTTGCGCTGAGGCTTGTGATTTTGAAAAAAACGAAAATATTGTCGTTATTTCTTATAAAAACGATAAAGCGAGGCGGTATCTGAAACTGCCGTTTTCCTGTCAGCTTGTATCCTACGGGAACAATATCGTAGCCTCTGTCTCTCCCGATTTTTGTGAGATCACCGAAAAATACATTAATTCATTTCCGATCGAGCATTGTTTTGAGACACCGAATATGCATGTTCTTAACGATGCGCTGATGAAAAAGGGTCATAAGATATGCTTTATGGCGGAATATTTTCTTCCCGATGTGTCGGCGTTAAAGGCACTTGATTGCCCTTATCCGATTCGTCTTTTAACACAAAAAGATTTTGCCGATCTGTATCTTCCCGAATGGAGCAATGCTCTTTGTTCCGACAGAAAGCATCTTGATGTTTTGGGCGTTGGAGCTTATGACGGAGACAGGCTCGTCGGTCTTGCGGGTTGTTCTGCCGATTGCGAAACGATGTGGCAGATCGGTGTCGATGTTCTTCCCGAATACAGAAGGCAAGGTATCGCTTCGGCAATAACGAGCCGTCTGGCTGTTGAGATAATCAAAAGAGGAAAGGTTCCTTTTTATTGTGCGGCATGGTGCAATGTTAAGTCTGTAAAAAATGCGATCAGAAGCGGTTTTCGTCCTGCTTGGGTGGAGATGACGGCAAAGTCATGCGAAACGGTTGATGAGATCAACGGAACGATAAAAAGCAATAAGGATTAAATTTATGATACTTAAAACAGACCGTCTCATTCTCCGTCCATGGTGTGAGGATGATGCTGAAGAATTATATAAATATGCTAAAGATCCCGATGTCGGTCCGCCTGCAGGCTGGCCGCCGCATACAAGTGTTGAAAACAGCCGAGATATAATCAGAAATGTCTTATCTGATAAGGAAACATATGCTGTTTGCCTTAAAGAAAACGGTAAACCGATCGGCAGCATAGGGCTTCATCATAACGACCTTGCCGAAAAAGATGATGAATATGAGCTCGGTTATTGGATCGGCAAGCCGTTTTGGGGGCAGGGGCTTATTCCCGAAGCGTCACGTGAGATCCTTCGTCATGCGTTTGAGGATCTGGGTATGAACAGAATATGGTGCGGTCATTACGACGGAAATTTTAAGAGCCGACGTGTTCAGGAAAAACTCGGATTTGCTTATCATCACACAACGGAAGGTATTGAACTCAAGCTTTTAAATGAGATAAGAACAGGACACGTTATGCTTATGACGAGAGAACTGTGGAAAGAAAAGAATAACTGCTAAATATTTTAATAAAAAATTATATTATTTTTCTAACGTAAATCGTTTTTTTATGATACAATAATATATTATCGGTGTTTTTAAATGCGTTAATGTTATAATTTAATTATTCGAAATAAAATCTATATTCAAAAAAGGAGAAAAATATGCCTATGAAGATGACATTCCGTTGGTACGGCGAAGGTAACGACCGTATTAAACTGTCGGATATAAAGCAGATCCCGGGTGTTGACGGTATCGTTTGGGCTCTTCATCATAAAATGCCCGGTGAGGTCTGGGAAGAAAGTGAAATTGCAGAGGTAAAACGTCAGCTTGATGAATACGGTTTTAACATGGATGTTGTTGAATCCGTAAATGTTCATGACGATATAAAGATCGGTCTTCCCTCCCGTGACGGCTATATCGAAAATTATAAAACAACTATCAGAAACCTTTCCAAATTCGGCGTTAAAGTAATTTGCTATAATTTCATGCCGATATTTGACTGGACAAGAAGTAACCTTTTCAAGCCCGTAGGCGACGGTTCGACAGCTCTTTTTTATGAGAAGAACATGATCCAGGATGACTACAATGCCATGGCTAAGTATATTCTCGAATTTACCGAGAAATACAATATGTCTTTCCCCGGTTGGGAACCCGAGCGTATGGCTAAGCTCGACGAACTGTTCAAGGCTTACGAAGGAATTGACCATGAAAAACTCTGGGCAAATCTCAAGTACTTCCTTGAGGCGATCATGCCTACATGCCGCGAATGCGATATCAAGATGGCTATACATATGGACGATCCGCCATGGGATATTTTCGGTCTTCCCCGTCTTCTTGTCAACGAAGAAAGCATAGACCGTTTCCTTAAAATGGTTGACGATGAATATAACTGTCTCACTCTTTGTTCAGGCAGCCTTAATGCCGATCCGAACAATAATGTTGCAGATATTGTACGTAAACACTGCGACAGAATTGCTTTTGCTCATATCAGAAATGTTAAACATTTCGAAAACGGCGATTTCCAGGAAAGAAGCCACCGCGACTGTGACGGTGATACAGGCATTTTAGATATTCTTAAAGCTTATCATGACTGCGGCTTTGAGGGCTATATCCGTCCTGACCACGGCAGACATCTCTGGAACGAAGGCCCCGGAAATGTTCGCCCCGGTTACGGACTTTACGACCGTGCTCTCGGTATTATGTATATGTTGGGCGTATGGGACAGCCTTGATAAATTTGATAAAAAATAATAAGGAGAAATTAAAATGAACGATCTTCCTCTTAATATAGATTACACAGGTAAAGTAGTTGTTATAACAGGTGCCGGCGGTCTTATCTGCGGCGCTATGGCAAGAGCATTTGCAAAATCCGGCGCAAAAGTCGCAGCTCTCGACCTTAACGAAGAAGCTGTAAAGAAACTTGCCGATGAAATGAAAGCTGAGGGCTTTGTTTGCGAGGGTTATGCGGCAAACGTTCTCGAACCCGAATCTCTCGAAGCAGTTCATCAGAAAGTTCTTGCTGATCTCGGCGAATGCGATATTCTCATCAACGGCGCAGGCGGCAACAATCCCCGTGCAACCACCGACAACGAATATCAGCACGAAGCAAAAGAAGGCGGAAAATCCTTCTTTGATCTTCAGCCCGATGGCGTTGACTTTGTTTTCAAACTCAATTTCCAGGGTACATTGCTTCCCACTCAGGTATTTGCAAAAGATATGGTTGCAAAAAAAGCAGGCTGCGTTCTCAATATCTCATCCATGAACGCATACACTCCTCTTACAAAGATCCCCGCATACTCTGCAGCTAAATCCGCTATCTCGAACTTTACACAGTGGCTTGCCACACATTTTGCGGGTACAGGTATCCGTTGCAATGCTATTGCTCCGGGCTTCCTTGTTTCCGCACAGAACTACAGACTCCTCTTTAACGAAGACGGAACCCCCACTGCAAGAAGTGCAAAGATCCTCAACGGCACACCTATGGGCAGATATGTTGATGCAAAAGAACTTCTCGGTGCAACCCTTTTCCTTTGCGATGATCGCTCCGCATCTGCCATCACAGGCGTAGTTCTTCCCATCGACTGCGGTTTTGCCGCATATTCCGGTGTATAATGTGAAAATAAATTTTCACGGTGGCTTTGACTTCAAAACCGGCACAATTCCCGAATAGAAAGGAAGCTTTCTCGAATCGAAAGCAATATTTATAGATTATGGAAAAATTTATTCCCGTTGTTGTTATAAAAGAGCTCTCCGAAACAGATAAAATTCTCAAGGCTCTTAAAAATAACGGCATAAACTGCGCTGAGATCACTTTCCGTACAGCGTGTGCGGCTGAAGCTATCGCATATGCCGTTAAAAACTATCCCGATATGGAGATAGGTGCAGGCACGGTCATCAATGCCGAGCAGTGCGAGGCGGCTCTTGCTGCAGGTGCAACATTTATCGTTTCTCCCGGTCTTTCTCCTGCGGTTGCCAAAATCTGTGTTGAAAGAAACATTCCGTATTATCCCGGCTGTGTAACACCGACCGAGATCATGGCAGCGCTTGAATTCGGTATAACCACCGTTAAATTTTTCCCTGCGAATGTTTACGGCGGACTTAAAGCTCTCAAAGCGCTTTCTGCACCGTTCCCGCAGGTCAAATTTATTCCTACAGGCGGCGTAGACAGAAGTAATATCGACGAGTTTTTAGCTTTTGATAAGATCGCGGCGATCGGCGGCAGCTTCTTTGTAAAAGAATCACTTGAAAAAATGGAGACTGAAAACAAATGAGTAAAGTAGTTACATTCGGCGAACTCATGCTTCGTCTTGCTCCCAATGGTTATTACAGATTTTTTCAGAACGATCAGCTGCAGGCAACATTCGGCGGCGGCGAGGCAAACGTAGCGGTTTCTTTTGCAAACTTCGGGCTTGACAGCGTTTATGTTACAAAGCTTCCCAAACATGCAATCGGTGAGGCTGCAGTCAGCTCCCTTCGTTATTTCGGTGTCGATACTTCCAAAATAGTTCGAGGCGGCGACAGAGTAGGTATTTATTTCCTCGAAAAAGGTGCATCTCAAAGAGGTTCTGTATGTATTTATGACCGCGCTCATTCCGCAATCGCAGAGGCTACAGCATCGGATTTTGATTGGGACAGCATTTTTGATGGTGCGGATTGGTTCCATTTTACAGGTATCACACCTGCTCTCGGCGGTAACCTTGTAGATATTTGCCTTGATGCATGTAAGGCAGCAAAGTCAAAGGGTGTTAAAATATCCTGCGACCTTAACTATCGCGGAAAGCTTTGGACAAGAGCTGAAGCAAGAGAAGCTATGACAAAGCTTTGCGAATATGTTGACGTTTGCATTTCCAACGAAGAAGATGCAAAGGACGTATTCGGTATCGAGGCTGAAAATACCGATATTTACGGCGGTAAGCTCAACCATGAGGGCTATAAGTCAGTAGCTAAGCAGCTTGCTGATAAATTCGGCTTCGAAAAAGTTGCAATTACCCTTCGTTCTTCTATTTCCGCTAACGACAACGATTGGGCAGGTATGCTCTATGATGGGGAAAATTACTGTTTCTCCAAATCGTACCACCTTCATATAGTTGACCGTGTGGGCGGCGGCGATTCTTTCGGAGGCGGCCTTATCTACTCTATCCTTTCAGGCAAGGATTCTCAGTCTGCAATCGAATTTGCCGTTGCGGCATCTGCACTTAAACATTCGGTTGAAGGCGACTATAACCGTGTCACCGTTTCCGAGGTTGAAAAACTTGCCGGCGGCGACGGCAGCGGCAGAGTTCAGCGTTAAACAACTTTTAACATAAAATTACCCATCGAATATTTATTGTATTCGATGGGTTTTTGTTTTATTTATATTTATTTTTTAACGATCGATCTTTTTCTGATCTTTTTTACCGTTAATACGATTACAAGAACAATGACCGCAATTATGACAGCAAAAACCGCAAGAACAACGACCGTGAAAATGTTTGCGTTCCTTAAAAGATCAATGGGGTTAAGACTGCTGTAAACAACCTTTCGTCCATCTGTGTCCGCATATCTGCCGTTCATTTCTCCGCCCATGGCTTGAAGATACGAAGCTATCGCATACCATTCTTTGACAGGATTTCCGTCTTTGTCGTGTACAACATAATTTACAAGCTCGTCTGCCGTGAGAGGATTACCGTTTTTGTCTCTCGGAGTAATAGCGATAAGACCCATAGATGTTTCTTCAACAGATCCGAGCATTTGACCTGCGTACATACCCGTAACGATACAATAGAGCTTTTCATTGTCTATTTTTTCAAGCGTTCCGTCATTTCGGCGAAGCATTGCATAATCAACTTTGTTGAAGATCATTCTGTTTGTGTTGAACGAATATTCAACGCCCGAAAAGTAAAGCTGAGCCGCATTCATAAGAGGCTGAACGGAAGCATCGACCTCAAGTGCATTCTTCAGATCTTTACCCGTTACATAAACAGCGATCAGCTCGCCTTCTGTTCCGACACCGAGTGAAGCCGCATTGAAAACATCGGATGTCGTTATATCTCCGGTAGGTAAACTCTCTCGTACAACGCCTGCGGCTGTGAGTGCAACGTCTACCGTTTCACCCGTTGTCTGCTCTACCGCCCATTTATAAGCATCCGAAAATATATTGCAGACAGGAGATTCGTGCTGCGTCGATTTTATCTGACCGACCGTTTCGAATTTAATGTCGTTTTTAACAAGAACCTCGTCAAAGGAAACTCCGTATTTTGAAAGATAATCGGTTTCTACCGTTGCTTTGAAATTTTCAACAAGAGCTTCAATATTTTCGTCTTCAGGGGTGTTTTCGTCTATTGGGATAAGTTCATAACCGTCAAGAACGCATCTTCCGTCGCTTGTATAGTCAAGTTCTGCAACACCGAGATATTTTCCGTATTCAGCGGCTGAAACGATGTACGTATTATTGACCTCAATAGCTTCTTTCAAGGATGTATGTGTGTGTCCCGAAACGATAAGATGAATACCGTTTGTGTTCATCGCAATTTCGTAGTCTTCGCCCTTACGGTTGCTTGTTCCTCCGTGGGAAAGACATATAACAACGGGTTCTGTTCCGTATTTTTCGATACATTCCGCCCGTGCCGCATCAACGGTATTTTGTGCTGTTTCGGAAGGATCAAAAAATTTCATTCCCGAATTGGGCGCACAGTCATCTGCATCAAATCCGAAAATTCCGAATATCGCAAAATAAACTCCGCCTCGTTCGATAATAACATAATCTTTAACACCGTAATTTTCAAATGCTTCGTTTATCTTTTCGTTATAGCCTTCTTCGTTTTTCTGCGGTGGCAGATAGTTTGCTTCAACAATGTACGGAACACGTTCTCCGCAGTTTGCCGCAGTATTCAACATCGAGGCAAGTCCTTCCGGAAGATAGTCGTACTCATGGTTGCCGAATGTTGTTGCATCGTATCCCATAGCACCCATCATGCGAAGTTCGATCGCACTTGTTGTATATGCTGTCTGAAAAAGGCTTCCCATTGAGAAGTCGCCGGCATCAACAAGAATTGCGTCGGGATGCTTCTGTTTCTGTTCGTTGATAGCGTACATGAGCCTTGCATATCCTCCGTATTCACCGCCGTCTTCCGATCGGGAGGGGAGAAGATGCGAATGCAGATCGTGCGTGAAAAGAACCGTAACATCCGTCGGTTCTTCCGCTGAATATGTTCCCACAAACAGTGTGAAAACAAAGATCAGCGTCAAAGAAATAGTTGCGATCTTTTTGAAAAGATTCATTTTTTTGAGCTCTCTTTCGTTTTTTTACATTATATCATACCGTTTCAATAATTTCAATACCGATATGCAAAAAAATACCGCCGAGAAAATTCTCTCGGCGGTCTGTCGTTTATCTTACAACAGAAGAATGACTGTAGATATAGAATTCTTCCTGGCTCGGCATCCACTTCTTTTCCTTGGGTGGAAAAGTCGAATCAAATGCCTCAACTGCGGCGAAGTCCTCACAGCAATCGGCAGCAGAAGAAGGGATATATCGCCACTTTTTGCCGTCAAGAGCGTTCGGGACAAGCTCGCAAACAAGAAGCGCCGTCGGGAAGTTGCCGTCAAAAACAAAGCTTACATTTTTCTTTTTGCAGCTCACAAATCCACGGCTGACATAGTTGCCCGGATTTCCGAAATTGATGTTCACGTCGTAGCCCATCTTCCTTGCAACCTCAAAGGAATGCTCTATGAGCAGTTTTCCAAGCTTCTGCCTTTGATATTTCGGTGCAACGCAAAGCGGTCCGAAAGAAAGTATCTCCTTGCGGTTTCCTTCCTCGTCCTCAAGCCATGCTTTCGTGTACATGATATTCCCCACGATCTCGACGTCTTTTTCAAGCACAAAAGCAAGTTCGGGTATAAAATCGGGGTGATTTCGCATCATGTGAACAAAATAATGCTCGTCCGCACCGGGTTTGTAGACGTTCCAGAACGCCTCGCGGGTCAGTTCTTCTACTGCTCTGTAGTCTTTTTCTGTCTCTAAACGTATCGTCAAATTTTCCATTTTTAAATCCTTTCATAATCAAGCGGAGCGAATCGGTAAGCTCGCTTGTCAGTGAGTGAGTATAAATCGTTGACGCTCAAAATACGAGAGGATTGCGAGATGTATTTGCAAACCTCCCGTTTACAATACAATCTCCAAGGTGTTGTTTCTTTTCAAACAGCAGTCTCCTTAATTTTAGTTAAGTTTTATTTATTATCACACAGCTTAACGATTATGTTAATTAAACTGTGAATGATAAAGCGAGTGATAAAAGCCGCCAAGCTTTATGAGCTCTTCATGGTTGCCTTGTTCTATTATTGTACCGTCTTTAACGACCAGAATGGTGTCCGCATTCTGAATTGTCGAAAGTCTGTGCGCTATGATAAAGCATGTTTTGTTTTCCATAAGCGCCGTCATAGCGTTTTGTATCTGTATTTCCGTACGAGAGTCAACGTTTGATGTCGCTTCGTCAAGAATAAGTATCGGAGCGTTTGAGAGGAACGCACGAGCTATTGTTATAAGCTGCTTTTGTCCTTTTGAGATATTTACACCGTCGTCTGAAAGAATGGTGTTATATCCGTCGGGCAGGCTTCTTATATACGAGTCGATCTTTGCAGACCTTGCTGCTTCGTATACTTCTTCGGGTGTTGCGTCTTCTCTTCCGTAAACAATGTTATCGTATATCGTTCCGCAGAAAAGCCATGTATCCTGAAGTACCATGTTGAACGCGAGACGAAGATCCGAACGCTTGATGTTAACGGACGGTATTCCGTCTATGAGTATTTCGCCGCCCTGATAATCGTAGAATCGCATCAGCAAATTGATTATCGTTGTCTTGCCTGCGCCCGTAGGTCCGACGATAGCCACGGTTTGTCCTTTTTTTGCGTTTACGGAGACATTCTTAAGGATCACTTTGTCTTCCGTATATCCGAAGGTTACGTTTTTAATATCAACATCGCCTTCAACGTTTTTCAGTTCTTTCGCATCAACGTCGTCAGCTTTTTCGGGTTCTTCGTCAAGAATTGCAAAAACACGTTCCGCTGCCGAGAAAGCCGACTGTATTTCGTGGAGAATGTTCGAAAATTCGTTTATGGGTCCTGCAAATTTTCTTGAATACTGAACAAACTGCGCAACGCCGCCGAGTGTTATGAAAAAGACAGATGTTGCAAGTACGGTCTCGTTCTGTGAATACATATACAGTATACCGCCCATAATGGCAACAAGGGTTATGGAAATATTGTTGATGAGGTTTATTGTCGGGAAAAGCAATGCGCTGTTGTATTCTGCGTTGTACATTGCATCCATAGCCTCATCGTTTATTTTGTTGAAACGTGATGAGATGACGTTTTCCATTCCGTATGCGGAAATTGTTCGTGAACCAGTAAGCATTTCTTCCGCAAAACCGTTCAGTTCGCCGTATTTTTTCGATCTTTTACTGAAAAGGGGACGTACTATCTTTGAACGGTAACGAGTAAAAAGTATTGATACAGGTACAGTCAACACGAAAATAATTATCATCGGCTTTGAAATTTGCCACATAAAGATAAGCGAGCCGACAACAGTATAAATACTTGTTAATATCTGAACGAAGTCGTGTGAAAGTGATGCGTTTATTGTATCGATATCATAAGAGAGATGGCTGATAATATCGCCGGTCGCATGGGTGTCAAAATAGTTGACGGGAAGCGTCGTGAGCTTTTCGAATACCTGTCTTCTCATTTTATATATGATTCGCTGGCTCAACTGGATCATAACTACTGACAGAACATATGACAGCATCGCAGAAATTACGTAGCATAAAAGCATATATGTGATGTTTTCCAAAACCGCAGGGAAATCCACACCGCTTTCAAATTCGATCGCATCTATGGCGGCACCCGAATATTTCGGACCCAAAAGAGAAAGTTGGTTCGAACCGAGTGTCAGAAGAAGCGCAACGATAAATAACGGCCATTGCTGTAAAACGTATTTACTTAATCTTAAAAATATGCCTTTTCTGTTTCTCGGCTTGATTTTTTTATCAGTCAAGGAAAGCACCTCCCATCTGAGAATCGCTTATTTCTTTGTATTCGGAACAGGTCTGCATAAGGTCCTCATGCTTGCCGCATCCGATTATCTCTCCGTCTTCAATTACCAATATAAGATCGCAATTTTTAACGGAACTTACTCTTTGCGCCACCGTTATAACCGTGGATTCGGGAAGAGATGTTGCAAGAGCCTGTCTGAGATTTGCATCTGTTTTATAGTCAAGCGCCGAAGATGAGTCGTCAAGAATGAGTATTTCAGGATGTCCCGCTATTGCTCGTGCGATGAGAACACGTTGACGCTGACCGCCCGAAAGGTTTGTACCACCCGCAGAGATCTCGCGTTCATAGCCTTCCGTGAAGGACGTTATAAAGTCGTGAGCCTGTGTTATTTTTGCGGCATTGACGATCTCTTCTTTCGTTATATCTCGTCCGAAACGAATATTTTCTTCAATTGAATCTGCGTAAAGAAAATCGTTTTGAAAAACAACGCCGAACATTTTTGTCAGTTCTTCGGGTCTGTATGAACGTACATCCTTGCCGTTAATACGAATGATTCCCGAATCAACATCGTAAAAACGCATCAGGAGACGCAACAGCGTCGATTTGCCGCTGCCTGTAGCGCCTATAATACCGAGCGTCTCGCCCTTTCTCAGTGAAAACGAAATATCTTTTACATTGTTTGTTTTGCCAAGATAGGAAAAAGATACGTTTTCAAACGAAATATGAACAGACGGGTCTCCTTTTCCGTCATCTTCGCATAACTGAAGCTCGTTGACCTCTTCCATGACCTGTGAAATACGTTTTGCGGATGCCGCACATTTAGTGTACATAACAAACATCCTCGAAAGCGACATCATTGCCATGGAGATGAGTGTGAAGTACTGCATAAAGGCTATGACAGTTGTCGCGGAAGATTGATTTGTAGAAACAAAATAAGCGCTTACTGCAATTACGGCAACTATACCTGAGTTCATGAGCAATGTCATAACAGGATTTACAATACCCATAATTATACCTGCTTTTGACTCGCTTTTTTTGAGAGAAAGATTTGCTTTATCGTAACGCGCATTTTCATAATCAACTTTTGAAAGCGCTTTTATTACACGGATTCCCTGTGCGTCCTCTCTGACAACTCTTACCATGCTGTCCACAGACTGCTGAACCTTGGAGTAGAGGGGAACACCCATGCGTGAAATACTGTAAACAACAAAAAATATGATCGGCAGGGTAGCTATCATAACGAGCGCCAGTTTACTGTCCATGACCAATGTTATGATCGTTCCGCCGAGCAGGAGAATAGGAGCTCTGATTCCCATTCGCTGCATCATTCCTATAAAGTTCTGAACATTGTATGTATCCGATGTTATTCGCGATTCAAGGGACGGGATAGTAAATCTGTCGGTGCTTCTTGCGGAAAGGCTGAGCGTTTTGAAAAACAGATTTTTTCGCATCTGAGTTGCGAATGTCATCGTTGTTTTTGCCGCCATTCTGTTCGCAATTATATTTCCGAGACACGCAATGACCGCACATACCGCCATGAGCGCACCGAAAAACAATATCTGCTTTACATCGTTTGTTTCTATTACGTTTTCGAGTATATAGCTTAACAGGAACGGAATTATCAGCTCCGCCAATGTTCCGATTATCTTAACCGTGATACCTGCCGTTATTCTGGCGGTCAGCGGTTTTAAATATGAAAAGACCCACTTCATTTGTCTTCCTCCTGCTTCTTGATTATATCTCTTGCTTTTTCCTGCATTCGCATTAACACCGAATCGAAGATCTCAAGCTCATCTTTCGGTATGTCTTCGGATAAAAGCTTTACCCATTCGATCGATGCGTCTTTTATTTCAGGCAGAATAGAAAGCATTTTTTCTGTCGGAAATACGGAAAATTGCCTTTTGTCGCTCAACAGAGGCTTTCTTGATATGTATCCTTTTTCCTCAAGATAATTCAGATTTCTCGCTACCGTACTTTTATTAACGCACAATTCCTGCGCTATTTCTTCCTGTGAACGCCCCGGCTCACGGCATATTGCCAGCGCAAACGCATAATGACCGCTTTGCAGATCATCAGCCGATATTTTGCTGTGACGGTAAACAGCTTGCGAACGGCTGATATTATTCATCATTTTCATGAAATTCAGCATTTTTATAAATTATGGCTTTCGTTTACGAAAGTATCCTTTCTTCAGAAGATCAAATCGGTTTTGCCCGGAAAACTCTGTCCGAACCTAATAGTTGCGCACGCAACTGTTTCAAATGCAACTATTATAGCAGAAAATTTTATATAAGTCAACACTAAAATAAAAATTTTTTTCTTTATCGCAGGCTATTGAAAAAAATGGAAAATAATGTTATAATAATTACATAAAAATACATTTACTTCTTTTGGAAACGGAAAATCCTGTATGAATAATCATCGAAAACTTCTGAAAATGATTCTTGCCGCACTCTTTCTGGCTCTTGCATACATTATGCCTTTTTTGACGGGACAAATTCCCGAGATCGGCTCAATGCTTTGCCCGATGCATTTCCCGGTGCTTCTTTGCGGTTTTATCTGCGGTCCTGTTTGGGGCCTTGTTGTCGGCGCTGTCTCTCCGCTTCTTCGGTCTGTTTTAACAGGGGGCTTCCCTCCGATGTTTCCGACGGCTGTCTGCATGGCTTTCGAGCTTGCTGCCTACGGCTTTGTTTCGGGATTGATGCATCGGCTCCTTCCTCGAAAAAAACCGTTCATCTATTGCTCTCTCCTTATCGCTATGACGGTCGGCAGACTTATCTGGGGCGTTGCTATGTTCGTTTGTGTCGGAACCGGCGGTGAAAGCTTTACGTTTGCCGCATTTCTTGCAGGGGCGGTAACCAATGCCGTTCCGGGCATAATTGCGCAGGTCGTCCTGATCCCAATTCTTGTGATGGCGCTTGATGATTCAAAAATTCTGAAAATTAATGATAAATAATGATAATGTTAAGGAGAATGTACAATGAAGAGAGTTTATGATTTTCTTAAAAAAGCAGAGGTTTATTATTTGGCGACCGTTGAAAACGATCAGCCGAGAGTTCGTCCTTTCGGTACCGTTAATGAGTTCGAAGGCAAGCTTTACATTCAGACAGGCAAGGTAAAACCCGTATGCCGTCAGATCGCCGCAAATCCGAAAGCAGAGATCTGCGCATTTAAGGACGGTGCATGGATACGCGTCGCTTGCGAACTTGTTGAAGATAACAGAGTTGAGGCAAAGAAATCGATGCTTGACGCATATCCGAATCTTCGCGGCATGTACGATGAAAACGACGACAACACACAGGTCTTCTATATGAATAACGCCGTTGCAACATTCAGCGCATTCGGTAAGACCCCCGAGATCGTTGAGTTTTAATTAAACAGTAAAAAATATCAACCGCCAATACGGAATTTTCCTGTATAGGCGGTTGTTTTAATTATAATATTTAGCTATTCGGAAAGCAGCCATTCGTAAATTTCGGGGTTAAAATATGTCGGATCCCATGCATTGTGGTCAACTCCGCTGTAGAGCGTCAGTTTTGCGGTGCCCCCGTGTTTGTTTACGGCATCTACCATCTTTTGACTTTCATCGGGATATACGATAGGGTCTTTGTCTCCGTGAAATGCCCAAACCTGAGCTTTTATTTGATCCGCATTCCAGTACATTCCGCCGCCGCAGCATATTATTGCCTTGTTGAAAACCTTGTTGAGAGACATTAAAAGCTGCCAAGCCCCATATCCACCCATGCTCGCACCTGACAGGTATACTTTATCTTTATCGATATACGGCAAAGAAACAAGATTCAGGATCGTTTCTGTAAGATGTTCAAATATATCAAACCAGGTTTTTTCTTTGCAATAAGGTAAAAACATAACAAACGGAAAATCCTCTGTCTTTTCTGCATACCTCATAATAGCCTGATTTTTAAGACATGTCGGGTCGCTGTTTCGGGAACCTGCACCATGTAAATGAATTATGAGCGGATATTTTTTTCCTTCATGAAAATCATTGGGAAAACAAGCTAAATAATCTATTTCCCCCGATGATTCAGTTTTGATCATCATTTGAAAATAACCCTTTCATGAAAATAATTTGTCTATATCTTTTTTCTGCAATGAGAAAACTTCCATTGCCTCAAGAAGTCTTTCCGTGCGTGAGATGCCTAAAATGGGGTATGCTTTTACATCTTTATCGTAAAGCAGATAAGCCAGCGAAACAGCGGTAGGGGAGACACCTGTTTCTTCTGAAACCGACAATATGAGCTCTGCGCGCCTCTTTGTTTCGGGGTTTATGTATGTTCGAACCAACCCGTCGGACAGCCCCTCGTATCCTTTGTTTTGTATATGAGAAAAAAGTCCCTGTGCTTGTGCTGTATATGCCATAACGGGAATTTTGTTTGTTGCGTAGCCTGCGTGTTGTGTGCCGTCCATCGCCACCAGTGTCTGATCGTACACGCCTTCTTTGTTTATCGCTGCGCCGTTCCAAAATATCTGACTTACGGAAAATTCGGACATGCCGTTTCTTTTGGCAAACACATTTGCTTCGTTTATTCGTTCAACTGTCCAATTTGATGCGCCGATAAAACGTGTTTTTCCTTCTTTGACAAGTCTGTCAAGAATCGGCATAATGTTTTCCACGGGCTGATCTTCATCGTCACGGTGCAGAAAATATATGTCAATATAGTCTGTTTTTAAGTAGCGGAGTGAGTTTTCTATATCAAAACATATATCTTTTTCCGTTATTCTGCGGTTCCAATCGGGAATTGACGGATGTCCGCCTTTTGTTGCGATCGTAATATTGTAACGTATACCTCGGTCGCTGACCCAATCGCCGATCGTCTGTTCCGATAATCCCATACCATAGACGGCGGCTGTGTCAATGAGATTGCCACCTCTGTCGATATATGCGTCAAGAATAGTAAAGGCAGTCTCGCGGGAAATACCTGTCCCAAACGGAGCCGTACCCAATGCAAGAGCGGAAAGATTTGTCTGAAACATTTTTTTCTCCTTGTTGATCGTTTTTACGGTATTATAACATATTTTTTCCCTTAATGCAACGGTTGATCGAAAAGAATAACGGGTGAAACAAAAAATATCTTAATATCAATATGACAGCTTGAGATGAAGGAATGTTAATCAAACAGACAGATCAAAAAGCCGACGAGAAATAAAAATCTCATCGGCTCGTTTTTATTGTTTTACGTGATAATACAGCTTGACTGTTATTTCCCCTGTATATGTCTTTGTATCAACTCAGGATGGTCTGCATAATCGATAGCTGTTTCTTTTGTTATTAAACCTTTTTTGTACAGTTCCAATATTGATGAATCCATTGAAAGCATACCGTCATTTTTTCCTGTTGCAACGGCATTTTCGATCTGATATATTTTATTATCTCTTATCATGTTTCGTATCGCAGGTGTAATATGCATTACTTCAAAAGCAGGTATGATGTTATCTGATTTGTCCGGAAGCATTTGTTGAGAAACAACCGTTTTTAATACGGTTGCAAGTTGGAACCGTACTTGCGCCTGATATTCGGATGAGAAAGAGTCGATGACCCTGTCTATTGCGTTTATTGCGCCTTTGGTATGCATCGTTGCAATTACGGTATGTCCTGTTTCTGCGGCGGTAATCGCTGTTTTTATTGTTTCGGCATCACGCATTTCTCCAAGCAGGATAACGTC